>NZ_JBHTTQ010000034.1:0-67093 GCF_042794475.1 Streptomyces sp. NPDC056527 | reverse complement strand
GTGCGCACCGCGCACCGGGGCCGTCTCGCTCTGTCCTGGGTGACCGAGGGCGACCGACGGTGACGGATCCGCTACCGGGGTGATCCGGGAACCCGCAGGTCAGCGGTTCCCCCGGGTACTGGTTCGCTCCCAGGGGTGGCGGTCAGGCAAGATGGGGTGTTTCTCTCCGATCGAGGGCACAAAACAGCCCCTCACCAGCAGGTTTCCCGCCGATGAGGGGCCGTGTCAGGCAGCCTGGGCCGTCTCTGGGCCGTCGTGAGCGTGACCGGCGGCCCGGTACATCGCGGAGATGGCCTTCCGGGTCCGCGTCTCGCTGCTCGGCATCAGGTGCGTGTACACCCGGAGCGTGAACCCTGGGTCGCTGTGCCCGAGATAGAGACTCAGCGCCTTGATGTTCTCGCCGGCGTCCAGGAGGACGGAGGCGTAGAAGTGCCGCAGCGCATGCATCCCGTGCTCGCGGGCGGCGGCGTAGCGGTGCCCCTTCTCGGGGATGGGGATGATCCCGGCAGAGGCGAGCGCAGGCTTCCACGTCTGGTCGTTGAAGGCGTTGCTCCAGAGCGCGGTGCCGGCGGCGGCCGTGAAGACGAGCTGGTGTGTCACCTTCGGCCCGCTCGGCGTCAGCCAGGGCAGGGTGACGTCGACGGGAGGGAAGCGCCTCATGTGCTCCTGGAGGGCCGCCGAGACCTCAGGGTCGAGCGGCACGTCCCGGAGCTTCCCGCGCTTGGGCGGAGCGAACACGAGCCCACCACGCACCTTCTTGACCTGCTGCCGCACGTAGAGCCAGCCGAGGTCACCGATGTTGTCGACCGCCAGGCCGAAGATCTCCCCTTGCCGGAGGCCGCACCCGCCACCGACGTCTGCAACGGCCTGGAACCGCTCAGGAAGTCCCGCACGCACCCCGAAGACCTGAGCGGCAGACCAGGGATGAACCCGAGTCGGCGCCGGCCGAGGAGCCTTGACCGAGCGGGCCCGGCACGGGTTGGAAGCGAGGAGCCGGTCATCCACGGCAGCGTTCAGCACCGAGGACACCGCGTCGAAGATCAGCCGCCGGTACGAGGCTGACCCCACGGTCTCTTCCAGCTGTCGGCCCCAGTCGCGGATGTGCTCCGCCTGGAACGAGCCGATCGGACGGCCCCCGAGGTACGGCAGCGCATGAAGCCGCAGGCGCCCCTCCACGGCGGCACGGCTGCTCAGATCGGTGGTGAGCGCGGCGATCCAGCGCTCGGCGTACTCCCGAAAGGTGGTCCGACTGGCCTTGGGGTCGATGTACTGACCGCGCGCCATGTCGGCTTCGATGTTGGTCAGCCAGAGGTCGGCCAGGCGCTTCTGCTTGTCCGGGAAGCTCTTGCTCTTCTCCGTACCATCGGGCCCGATGTAGCGGGCGCGGTAGCGCATACCCGTGCCATAGCGGTCCGTCTTGACCTTGACCGGCTTGCCGTCGGGGCCGGTCTCGACCCGGAACCAGCGGTCCTGGATGTGACCGGCCATCAGGCGGCAGCCCCTTCCATTTGCGACTCGACCCACGCACGAATGTCGTTGGGGTCGAACCGCACGTGCCGCCCGACACGGAAGCCTCGGGGCCCAACGCGCTTCCGGCGCCACTGGTAGATGGTCTCGATGGGGACGCCGAGGAGTTCGGCGACGTCGGCCGGGGTCAGGTACCGGTCGGGGAGGCTCTGCGGCATGGTCACCACTCCTTCTCGTCAGGTAGTGCGCGTAGGGCTTCGCGGGCGGTCTCGCGGTTGAGCTGGATGTCCCGGGCGATGGACGCGGCAAGGGCTGCTTCGCCGGGGGTGTGGCCTTGGCCGGCATAGGCCCAGGAGGCGAGGACGAGGACGGTGTCCGGTTCAATGTCGTCGAGTCCGCGGGCGGTGCGTTCTTGAGCGGCGCGGTACTCGGCGCGGGTCTGTCGTAGCTCGCTGAGAGTGGTCGAGTACTGCCGGGACTTGGAGCTGAAGTGGCCGCGGAAGCCGAGCATGTGGGCCCAGGCCATCAGGCGCCGGTCGGGGTAGAGCGGTTCGAGGTCGAAGCAGGCTTCGACGAGGCGGCGGGTGTGGTCGGGGACTCCCAGGAGTAAGAGCGCTTCGCGGTTGCCGATGCGGCGGTCGAGGCTGCCGGTGGTCTCGGCGGCTTTGGTGGCGTACTTGGCGATGTAGGAGGCGACGGCCTGTTCTGTGATGTCGGAGCCGTCCCCGAAGGCTTTGACGGGTCGGATGTCGAGCTGGGTGCCCCAGCGAAGGCGGCGTAACGGCTGGTCGCCGGCGGCGGGGACGGTGACGGTCGTGTAGGCGTGGGCGGCAGCGGCCTGGATCGCGTTGGTGAGCAGTTCGGTGGTGGCCCAGTGCGGGGGCGGTGAGTCCGGGCCGTCGGGTCCGTCGAGGCGGATCACTGCGTGGAAGTGGACAGCTCCGCGCTTCTGGAATTCGGCGACCTTCCCGTAGGAGAGCCGGACGACCTCCTTGAGAGCGCGTTGGGAGAGTCCGGCGGATGCGGCGATCTCCCGGCGGAGCCGTTTGGCGAAGCGGTCCCAGAGCTGTCCGGCGTGGTTGTTGAAGAGCACGGCGCCGGCGTAGTCGTACGACTCGGGGTCGAGCGGAGTACCCAGCTCGGGCGAGTCCTCGGGATGGCGGGTGCCGCAGTGGCAGGCCCGGGTGCCGGGGCGGTTGTGGACGGGGCCGAAGGACGGCGCGGTGAGGGTGAGGAAGACCCGGGGGTGGTCCCGTACGGCGGCGGGGATGTCGCGGCGGTCGTCTCCTGCGAGGCCGGCGCGGATGAGGTGATAGGTGTCTCCGGCGTACGTCCAGGCGCAGGCGGGGCAGCGGGAAGCACGGCGGTTGCCACAGGCGACCCGAAGCCGCCCACCCGGCTCGGTCTCGGTGGAGTAGCGGTGCAGAGTCTCACCACTGGTCTTGTCCTGGGCCAGCGTCCAGCCGGTCAGGTGAATCGGGTTCGAGCATCCACCGGTGCGGTGGATCTGGTCCTTCCAGCGGTCGAAACCGGGAGCCCCGGCCACCCGAAGCATGTCGCTCAGGGTGGCCGGGTCCAGGCCCGCCAGTGTGGCGGTGTCGTTCACCAGCGCCGCCCCTTCTGTGCGGCGGCGATCTTCTTCACCGTGTCGTCGGAGTCAGCAGGGTCGGAGTACGTGCGAGTGAAGGGCATCCGGATTTCCACGGCAGTCACTTCCCTTCCTGGCTGTGGGCCTGCTTGTGGGCGGTGTAGTCGTCGACCAGGCCGCGGACGTTGTCGTCGCCGGTCGCGCTGCCGGTCTGGCCGCAGCCACACGCGTATGAGCCGACTGCCGGAACGCTGGGCGAAGGCTTGACCACGTGGAGACCCGGACTGGCAGGGGTGGGTGTCAGCTTCGACATGCCGTTCACCGCCCGGCCGGGATCGTGAGCGGGTGGCGGACCAGGCGGGTGCCGGTGCCGTGGCAGGTAGGGCAGTGGGCGGTGATGGTGCGGAGGTGGCCCGAGTGGTCGCGGCCGCCGAGGGTGATGGCGACGGAGGCGTGTCCGTCGCAGTTCGAGCAGATCCGGGCCGGGGTGTGGTTGTGGTGGGCCATGATGGGCGGGTTCCTTCCGGTTCTGTGGATCGGACAGGGGGCGTGGCTCCCGGGCGGCGGAGACTTGGCGGTTGAGGCCGCCCGGGGGCCGGTCAGCGCTTGTGCTGGCCGTTGAGGAGCGAGCGCAGGACGACGGCGCAGACGGCGACCGAGGCGGCGCTGATGGCGACGGCGAGGAGCATGGAGACCAGGACCGTGCCGACGATCAGGACGACGCCGGCACCACCGGCCACGACCGTGACGAGGCCGGTCGGCGTGAGCCGGACGGCCGGCACCTGAACTCGGGGCGGGGCCGAGGCGGGCGCCGGGGCGTGGTCGTGGTTGCAGGCCATCGGCTGAACGTCGTTGCGGGGCTCGATGTCGGTCGTGGTGGTCGGCTGGACGAGCGGGGTGACGAGGCCGGTGGGGAGCGGGTTGACCGGGATGCGCGGTCGGAGCATGGCGGTTCTCCCTACTGGTTGATGGTGTTGTCGATGAGTGGGGCGAGGACGCTGTCGGCGAGGAGGTAGCCGCCGAGGAGGATCACGGCGACGAGCCACCAGGGCGGGCGGATGAGCTTGATGCCGAGGGCGCCGACGACGATCAGGGCGAGCCAGAGCGGGACGTCCATGACGCGGGTCTCCTTCGCGGTTAGCGGGGCTGGCAGCGGTGGGTGCGGGCGGCGAGCTGGGCGGCGGACTGGTTGGAGTAGTCGGCGGACCAGCCGCAGTCATCGGCGGTGCAGGCGGCGGCGTGCTTGGTGCGTCCGTGGCGGTCGCGGTGGGTGCCGATCTGCACGGGGCCGATCCGCATCACGGAGTGGAAGAAGTCGCGGGCAGGCATCGGGCGTTCTCCTTTCAGGCGAGTTGTGCGGCGATGGCGTCGGCCATCACGGGCGGGACACCGAGGCGGGCGCGCAGGGTGTCGGTGTCGATCGGCGAGCCGGTGCGGGACTGGTGCTCGTCGGCGACCTTCCGGGCGTGGGCGACCAGCGCCGGCGGAACAGCCACAGCGGGCGGAGCGGGGATGGGCTCGGGTGCCGGGTCGGGTTCGACGGTGGGCAGAGCCGGGACGGGAGCGGGCTCGGGTTCCAGCTCGGCAGTGTCGTCTCGCTCGACGACCGTTTCGGCCGCCGGAGGCTCCACGGGGTCCGCGGCAGCGGTCCTCGGCTCTGCCGTGGGGGCCGGGGTGTGGACGAGGAGGGTGCCGCCGAGGAACGCGAGGGCGGGCCATCCGGCGACCAGGATGCGCAGCCAGTCGGGGACGTGGCCGAGGTCAAGGAGGCCGGCGGTGGCGACGTTCGCGCCGAGTGAGGCGGCCAGGGCCACGGTGAACCAGGTCCAGGCCGAGCGGGCGGAGGCGCCGGCGGCCCGCAGGGTGCGAAGGCGGCGCCAGGCGGCGACCAACAGGAGGTCGACGGAGACGGGGTAGGCCCACGCCTTCCAGCCCGTCTGTCCGGCGGCTGCGGCAAGGTCGTGCAGGTGGGCGAAGGACAGGGCACCGGCGATCACGGCCTGTACGAGGACGGCGTCCGGTCGGAGCGTGGGGCGCATCGCGGGTCCTCCTTCCGGTTTCGGGCATGGGTGGGGTAGGGACGTGGCGTGAGGCGGTCACGCCGACCGGTGGGGCGGGGTGTGTCAGGCGAGCGCGGGAGCCGTATCGGCTGCCGGGGCGGGGGCCTTGACCAGGCTCGGCAGGGCGGGCCGGAAGGCGTCCAGCGCGGGGATCTCCGGGGTGCGGTGCGCGTGGGCGTTGCAGGTGTTCACGGCCCGGCGGAGCGTGAGGTGCGGGGTGCGGATGCGGACCCAGCCGCCGGAGGAGTCACCGGCAACCGCGGTTCCGGGGCGGTCGGTGCGGATCTGGATGGTGGCGAGGACGGCATCCGGGGAGACATCGCCGAAGGCCATGTTCGCCGAGGTCTCGTCGTTGACGCGGTGGGCGGTACGGCCGGTGAGCTGGGCTCGGAGCATGGTGATCCCCTTGCCGAGTTCGGAGCCGAAGCGCTGCCCGCAGATCTCCAGATAGATCCCGGCGGCGCGGCCGAGCTGGGCGAGCCGCACCAGCGCGGTGATGATGCGGTCCCGGCGCTTCTCTTCCTCCTTCGTGGCGAACAGGGCGAGTTCAGCGACCTCATCGACCAGCAGCACGATCGGGGTCGGGCGCAGGTGGTCGGGCAGGTCCCAGATGTCGGCCGTGATCTCCGCATCCGGGACGTCGGCACTCAGCCGCTGCTCGCGGCGGATGAGCTGGTAGACGTCCACCATGTGCTCGACGAGCGCATCCAGTAGTTCAGCCGCGGTGTCCGGGTTGTCAGCCAGCGCGGTGAACCGGCGGGCGAGCGGGGCGAGTTCCACACCCTGCTTGCAGTCGATGCCGACCAGGGCGACGTCCTGCGTGGCGAGGCTGGCCACGAGGTTGCGCTGATAGACAGACTTGCCGGACTGGGTGGCGCCGACGTTCAGTGCGTGAGGACTCTGCCGGTAGTCGCGGTAGTAGACCTCTCCGTCCTCCCGCATGGCGACCGGCACCCGCATCACCCCACCACCAGCGAGAGCAGGCATCTGGACGCGCTTGAGGACGTCATAGCCGGTCATCCGCAGCTCGACCACACCCGACTTGATCTCCCGAGTGGTGACGTTCTGCATTCCGTACGAGTGCCGCATCCGGTCCGAAGCGGCGGAGAAGTCGAACGCGTCCTGACCAGGCCGCAGCTTCACCCGCAAGACCAGGCCGGTCCGGGTCGGCCGCAAGCGCAGAATCCGAGGGGCCCGCGGCTCCGGGACGGGCCGGTTCGCCATCCGGGCCAAGGCGAGGCGGAATCGGGACGGCGGGACAGTCAGCCCACAGGCGTCCATGACCGAGGAGTACCGGACGAGGACCCGGACTACGGCGAAGAAGATGCCGAAGGTCATCCAGTACCAGGCCGGTCGCTGCCACTTCAGCACCAGCGCGACCGTGGCGACCAGCGCCAGCGTGACCGTTAAGGCGTTCACGGTCAGGCCGCCTTCGCGGCGGTCAGCGGGGTGACGGCGACCGCACGGAAGGCGATTCCGTGGCGGCCATCCCGCTCCCACGGCCGGGCGATTACACCAGTGAGTGCGACCGGGGTGCCCATGGTCAGGTCATTGGAGACGCCGGTCTGCGGGACGGTCAGGCTCAGGATCTCGGCGTTGCCGTCCATGACGAACATGACGTCGACCGTCATGAGCGTGGCGCCGGTCTCGCGGTCGGTCGCGATCTCACCGGTCTGCCGGTTCGCGATCTTCGGGGTCGGGGGCTGGGCCACCATCGCCATCGCGGTGGACGTGTCGACGGGAATCTGACGCATCGTCTTGTCTCCTGAGATCGAGGCTTGTTCGAGACCGCTCGTTCGGCGGCGAGATCAGAAAACCGCAGGAAGTGATGGACGCATCACGGCCCGTATGGACGTTTGGGGACGTCTGAGCTATCGTCAAAACGTCCCTGACGTCCTAGGGGAGGACGGTACGAAATGGCGAACGAGCGTCTTCGCGCGACGATTTCGGCGAAGGGCGAGACCATCCAGTCGCTGGCCCAGCACGTAGGGGTGGACGCCAAGAGCGTCGAGCGGTGGATCACGATGGACCGGACTCCACACCGCGGACACCGCTGGAAGGCGTCGAGCTTCCTGGGAGTCGATGAGGTCTACCTCTGGCCTTTGGTCTCCAAGCAGGCAGAGACAGCCAGCACGTCAGAACTGGTCACGTACTACCCGCATCGGGGAGCGGTGCCGGCTGCACTCTGGTCCTCACTCATCGAGCAGGCCACCAGCCACGTCGAGATCCTGGTGTACGCAGGACTGTTCCTGTTCGACAGCCACCCCGACCTGCCGGATCAGCTCTCGGACAAGGCCAACGCGGGCGCACAGGTCCGGATCCTTCTCGGCGACCCTGAATCCGAGATGGTCCGCCAGCGCGGCGACGAGGAAGGCATCGGGAGTGACCTTGCAGCTCGCGCCCGTATCACCCGCCGATACCTCGAACCGGCAACCAAGACACCGGGTGTCGAGGTGCGGCTGCACGACACGATCCTCTACAACTCGATCTATCGATTCGATGACGACGTCCTGATCAACCCGCACGTCCTCGGGGCGCCGGCCGGACAGAACCCGATGCTGCACTTCCGCTACATCCCCGGAGCCCGGACGTTCCGGCACTACATGAAGAGCTTCGACTACGCGTGGGAGCTTGGTACTCCGTCATAGCCGCATTCGGCCATGGTCATGCGACGCTGGAGGTATGGCCCGCATCGATCACTTCAACGACCCGAACGCCCCGAAGGCGAACAGCATCGTTCCGTCTGTCACGGCCGTCGCTCTCAACGAGGCCGGGGCTGTGCTGCTGATCCACAAGACGGACAACGACCTGTGGGCTCTGCCCGGAGGGGGCGTCGATGTCGGCGAGTCCGTTGCCGCGGCCGCTGTGCGCGAGACGAAGGAAGAGACCGGGTTCGACGTCGAGGTGACCGGACTGGTCGGTCTCTACACCAACCCGGCTCACGTCATCGCGTACGACGATGGCGAGGTGCGCCAGCAGTTCTCCATCTGCTTCACCGTGAAGATCACCGGCGGCGAGTTGCGCACGAGCAGCGAGAGCAAGGAAGTTGCCTTCGTCATCCCGGAACGGCTCGACGAGCTGAACATCCATCCGTCGATGCGGCTGCGGATTGACCGCGCCCTGTCCGACGAGACCGAGCCTTACATCGGCTGATCGGCCAGCCTCGCGAGGGTTCGCCCGACGGCGGCGCCCAGGTAGGGCCGAGCCTTGCTGATCGCGGTGTGCACCTCACTGCCCGGTTCGTACCGGACAAGGATCTCGTCGATGCGCCGGTCAAAGTCGAAACGCTGGCCGGCCGGTCCCGTGGTCATGTCGGCGAAGATCAACGCATCGAGGACCGGGGAGTCTTCCCGCTCGTACACAGCGAGTTCTGCAGATAGCCCGCGCTGCTCGGCTTCGTATACGGCGCCAGAGTGATGAGCGACGAGCCGTACGAGGCGGTCGGGAGCACCGAGCGATGCAAGGTGTCGGGCGCCGTCAAGCGGGTGGAAACCCGTATCGCGCAGCTCGGGCGCATATCCGATGTCATGGAGCCATGCCGCAGCGACGAGTAGATCGCGTTCTCCTTCGGGGAGAGCCTTCGACGCCGCTACAGCCCGAGCCGCAACAGCTTGGGTGTGCAGCCAACGATTCCCGAGCGGCGGCAACAAGGATTCGGCCAGCTCAGCCGCTCCGAGGGGCGTATCCAGTGCAGAAGGCATGAACGGCACGGTAGCCCAACGAGCAGACGCCCCGACAGGCCAGCCGAGGGCCAGGGGGTGGGTGCGGTGAGAGTTTCTCTACTTCATCAAGACCCGCGCACGGCGCGGGAGCGCGCCGCCTTTACGGCGGGACCGCCGCCACTGTCTTCGCCAGCGGCGGCCCCGCCCGGCGGCGCGCTACGTGCAGCGGGCAGGCTAGAAACGATCTCCCGCCTAAGCGGAGCCGCGGGCAGCCTTGCCCCATGGAGACCTCCGCAGCGCGTACAGCCTTCCGCGTCACGTTCAGCGACTACCACCAGGACCCGAACGACACCGATGTACTCCGCCGAGCCGTGACGGTCCACGCCGACCGGCTCACCTTCGACAACACCCACCTCACGCTCTGGCTCACCGGAACCGAGGTCGGCCACTTCTCGCTCGACATCATCGAATCGGTACACCCCGAGGCCGACCCGGGCAGGCAACGGGAATCGCCCGAAGAACTCCGTGCCCGATACCCCAAGATGGGCCACTCCTGGACCCAGGAGCATGACGCGCAACTACTCGCCCGCTACCAGCAAGGGGAGCGGGACCTCGAAGCCCTGGGGGAGCAGTTCGGCCGTAAGCCCAGCGCCGTCCGGTCCCGCCTGGCCAAGCTGGGCCTGGAAAGCCTCGGCTGACCCCGGAAACGCGCTGCGGGGATGGGAGCCGCTGGTCAAAGACATGCCTCCGGCGGGGGCCTCAGGCTCCGGGATGGCGGGGGCGCCGTACGCGGGTGCCGGCCGGTGGAGTGTGGCGGTGGGGAACTCCCATCCCGTCTGCCATCGACCCAGGACAAGCCGAGCAGACACGGCACCGGGCGTCCAGGTCGTTCGTACAGTGGCGCGCTCCACCTGGACGCCCGGCACCGCGCCCGCTCCACGGTGTGTGGGCCGACGGCAGACGGGATGGGAGTTAGGGGTGGGTGGTGGCTCGGACGAGCCGACGAACGGACGGAGGGCCTTCGGTGCCTTCCCCCGAACTGCGAGCCGGTTCGTAGCCTGCGGCAGGAGCCAGGCGCGAGGATGCCCGTCATGGCCACTGACCAGGACCTCATTCCTGCCCGCGCGACACGATCCCTGCCCCTGGTGTTCGGGGCGGGAGCCTCCGTGGGGGTCCTCGGAGGAATGATCGGGCTGGGCGGTGCCGAGTTCCGCCTGCCGTTGCTGATCAGTCTCTTCGGGTTCGCAGCTCTCTCGGCGGTCATCCTGAACAAGGCGATGAGCCTGGTCGTCGTCCTGGTCGCTCTTCCCGCCCGACTCGTGGCGGTACCGGCCGCGGAGGTCGCCGCGAAGTGGCCTATCGCGGTCAACCTGCTGGCCGGAAGCCTGCTGGGGGCCTGGGCGGGAGCGTCCTGGGCAATCCGGATGCGCAGCGCGACCCTCTACAAGGTGCTCGCCGGGCTGATGGTGCTCATGGCCGCAGCCCTGCTCATCACGCACAACACCACGCTCGGGACACTCTCCCTGCCGCTGTGGGCTCAGATTCCCAGTGGGGTCGTAGCCGGATTCGGCATCGGAGTGGTCGCCGCCATCATGGGAGTGGCCGGCGGCGAGCTGCTGATCCCGACGATCGTGCTGCTCTTCGGAGCCGACATCAAAACGGCCGGAAGCCTCTCCCTCGTGGTGTCCCTGCCGACCATGCTCGTTGCCTTCGCGCGCTACAGCCGGGACGGCAGCTTCTCGGTGCTCCGTGCCAATCTCCGCTTCACCGTGGTCATGATCGCTGGATCGGTCACCGGAGCTGTCCTGGGCGGCCTGCTGCTCGGGGTGTTCTCGGACCAGGTCCTCATTCCCGCGCTCGCCCTGATCCTGCTCGTCTCAGCGGCCAAGCTCGCCCGGCACGACTAGCCCACTGCGCCGTGCCCGATCCGTGCCCGTACGGAGGGGGAAGAGCGGGGGAGGCGGGCAGCAGGGGCTCCCCGGCAGAGGGCCGAAACGGCCCGCCCGCAGTCTGCGAGCGGCGATGGCTGGGCCGTCTGTGGGCCGTACGAGGGGGCTCAGAGGTGACTGATGGCGACCAACGGTGACAGGTCGACTACCGGGGTGATTCGGGAAGTCGCAGGTCAGGGCGTCCACCGCCTACTGGTTCGCTCCCAGGGGTGGCGGTCAGGCAAGATGGGGTGTATCTGCCCACTCACTCTTTGCCGGACGGTTTCTCTTGGCTGAGTACATCTACACGATGCGCAAGACGCGCAAGGCGCACGGCGACAAGGTCATCCTCGATGACGTGACGCTGAGCTTCCTGCCCGGTGCGAAGATCGGTGTGGTCGGCCCGAACGGTGCCGGTAAGTCCACCGTCCTCAAGATCATGGCCGGTCTTGAGCAGCCGTCCAACGGTGACGCCTTCCTGTCGCCCGGCTACACCGTCGGCATGCTGCTCCAGGAGCCGCCGCTCGACGAGTCCAAGACCGTCCTCCAGAACGTCCAGGACGGCGCCGCCGAGATCATGGGGAAGCTTCACCGCTTCAACGAGGTCGCCGAGCTCATGGCGACCGACTACTCGGACGCGCTGATGGAGGAGATGGGCAAGCTCCAGGAGGACCTGGACCACGCCAACGCCTGGGACCTCGACGCGCAGCTCGAGCAGGCCATGGACGCGCTGGGCTGCCCGCCCGGTGACTGGCCGGTCGTCAACCTCTCCGGTGGCGAGAAGCGCCGCGTCGCGCTCTGCAAGCTGCTCCTGGAGGCGCCCGACCTGCTCCTCCTCGACGAGCCCACCAACCACCTGGACGCCGAGTCCGTGCAGTGGCTGGAGCAGCACCTCGCCAAGTACCCCGGCACCGTCGTCGCCGTCACCCACGACCGGTACTTCCTCGACAACGTGGCCCAGTGGATCCTGGAGCTCGACCGTGGTCGCGCCCACCCCTACGAGGGCAACTACTCCACCTACCTGGAGAACAAGGCCACCCGCCTCAAGGTCGAGGGCCAGAAGGACGCCAAGCGCGCGAAGCGTCTGAAGGAAGAGCTCGAGTGGGTGCGGTCGAACGCCAAGGGGCGTCAGGCCAAGTCCAAGGCCCGTCTCGCTCGCTACGAGGAGATGGCCGCCGAGGCCGACAAGATGCGGAAGCTGGACTTCGAGGAGATCCAGATCCCGCCGGGCCCGCGCCTGGGCTCCATCGTCGTCGAGGTCAACAACCTCTCGAAGGCCTTCGGCGACAAGGTCCTCATCGACGACCTCAGCTTCACGCTGCCCCGTAACGGCATCGTCGGCGTCATCGGCCCGAACGGCGCCGGCAAGACCACGCTGTTCAAGATGCTGCAGGGTCTGGAGACCCCGGACTCCGGTTCCGTCAAGGTCGGCGAGACCGTCAAGATCTCGTACGTCGACCAGAGCCGCGCCAACATCGACCCCAAGAAGACGCTGTGGGCCGTCGTCTCCGACGAGCTGGACTACATCAACGTCGGCCAGGTCGAGATGCCGTCCCGTGCGTATGTGTCCGCCTTCGGTTTCAAGGGGCCGGACCAGCAGAAGCCGGCCGGCGTCCTCTCCGGCGGTGAGCGCAACCGCCTGAACCTCGCGCTCACCCTCAAGCAGGGCGGCAACCTGCTGCTCCTCGACGAGCCGACCAACGACCTCGACGTCGAGACCCTGTCCTCGCTCGAGAACGCGCTCCTGGAGTTCCCGGGTGCGGCCGTGGTCATCTCCCACGACCGCTGGTTCCTCGACCGGGTCGCGACGCACATCCTCGCGTACGAGGGCGAGTCGAAGTGGTACTGGTTCGAGGGCAACTTCGAGTCCTACGAGAAGAACAAGATCGAGCGGCTCGGCCCGGACGCGGCCCGTCCGCACCGTGCCACGTACAAGAAGCTGACCCGAGGCTGAGCGTGCGTCACATCTACAGCTGTCCCCTGCGCTGGTCGGACATGGACGCCTTCGGGCACGTCAACAACGTCGTCTTCCTGCGGTACCTGGAAGAGGCGCGGATCGACTTCATGTTCCGGCTGGCACCGGGCGACGGTTCGCCGTCGTTCTCCGGCGGGTCCGTCGTGGCCCGGCACGAGATCGACTACGTACGGCCGTTGGTCCACCGGCACGCGCCGGTGACCATCGAGTCGTGGGTGACGAAGATAGGCGCGGCGTCCCTGACGATCGCGTACGAGATCAAGGACCCGGACGTGACGTACGTACGGGCCTCCACGATCGTCGTCCCCTTCGACCTGGAGGCCCAGCGGCCGCGCCGTATCTCCGCCGAGGAGCGCTCGTTCCTCGAGGAGTACATGGACGACGGGATGACGGCCGCCGCATGATCGCGCCGCTGCACTTCGCCGACGCCAGGGAGGCGGCGGACCTCGCCGCCTTCCTGGCCCGGCTGATCCACTACGACCGCGCCGCCGCCGTCCGCCTCCAGGCGGGGGGCGGGGCGCTGGCCGTGTTCGGTCGGCCGCCGTCGTTCGAGGTGCTGGCCATCCGCACGGCGCGGCTGGTCGACGAGGTGGAGCTGGACGTCACGGTGTCGGCCGGTGAACTCCTCGAAGGCGTCGAGGAGTCGGCCGGCAAGGCCGTCGTCCCCGACGCCGTCACGGGACCGCCGTGGACCGGGGTCCTGCCGCCGCGGGGCGGCTGGGAGCCGGTGACCGGAATGCCGGGAGTCGCGGCACTGCGCGGCGCGGTGGCAGCCGCCGTCTCCGAATTCCGGGCGCGGGACGAGGAGTTGCCCGAGGAGCGCCGGACGCGGGCGGAGCGGGACCGGATCGGCCGCGACATCTGGTCGCGGACGGTCGCGGACACCGGGCTTCCGCTGCGGGCCGTGCACGCGGCGCAGTCCCTCGGTTTCCTGCCCCCGCACGAGGTCCCGGTGGCGCTCCTCGCCTCGGGCCCCTGGCTGCGCCTGCGCACCCCGTACGGCTCGATAGCCCTGCGTACGGTCCCGATGTCGCTGACCGTCGCCCCGACCTCACGGCACAGGCACTGACCTTCGGACGAGCCGCGTGACCCGTCCCTCGGCGCGTGGCGAACTCCGCCGGGGGTGAGCGCGGCCCGTCACCCGGCCGCGCCCTCCGGGCCCTTGTCGTCCGGCCACACCCCGATGTGATCCTGCTCCAGCTCCAGCATCACGCGATGCTCCATGCCCAGCGTCTCCGTGTACTCCGCCGGGAGTTGCAGCCGCCCCGCACGGTCCAGCATCGCGTACTCGCGCGCCACCAGGGACTCCTGGCCCTCCGCGTCGACCTCCGTGCGGCGCAGGACCTCCGAGGAGGTGCGGCCGTCGCGGATCGCGACCGTGCGGCGGACCTCGGAGGCGACGGCCTGGTCATGGGTGACGATCACGATCGTCGTGCCCAGCTCCTCGTTGGCGCGGCGGAAGGCCGCGAAGACCTGTTCACCCGTCGCCGAGTCCAGTTCACCGGTCGGCTCGTCCGCCAGCAGTACCGAGGGGGAGTTGGCCAGGGCGACCGCGATCGCCACCCGCTGCTGCTGCCCGCCGGACATCTGGTGCGGGCGCCGGTCCCGGCAGTCCGCGACGTCCAGCATCGCCAGCAGCTCCTCCGCCCGTTCGCCCTTCCGCCTCGCTCGGCCTCGGCCGCCGCGCAACTGCATCGGCAGGGCCACGTTCTGCGCCGCCGTCAGATACGGGAGAAGGTTGCGCGCCGTCTGCTGCCAGACGAAGCCCACCACGTCGCGCCGGTACCGAAGCCGCGCCTTGGCGTCCATGGCCAGCAGATCGCAGCCGGCGACCTTCGCCGCGCCGGCCGTGGGCACGTCGAGGCCCGCCAGGATGTTCATGAGGGTCGACTTGCCGCTGCCGGACGCCCCGACCAGGGCCATCAACTCGCCCTCCTTCACCAGGAGGTCGAGTCCCTGGAGCGCCTGCACCTCCACGCCGTCCGTGGTGAAGATCCGTACGAGCCGGTCGCAGGCGATCAGGGCGTCGTGCCCGTACGAGGGCCGGTCGCGGTGTGCGGTCGCCCGCTGCTCCAGCTCGGCGAGGCTGATGTCGGTCATCGTGCGTCTCCTGCCCTGAGTTCCTTGATCGAGCCTGTGCGTGCGGACCACCACGCCTGAAGGACGGCGGCCACCCCTGTCAGGACCACCACGCCCAGCGCCGGCAGCGCCAGCGACCACGGGTCCGCCCTCAGGGTCGCGTCGTCGAGGACGCCGAAGCCCGGCGCCGCCGCCAGCGAGAGCCGGACCAGATCCACGCCCGGCCCGAGCAGCAGGATCGTCGCCCAGCCGACGAGCGTGCCGCCGACCGCGGCGAGCAGCGCCTGCGGCAGCGCCTCCAGCCCGAGGAGCCGCCGGCCCTGCCGCCGGGTCAGGCCCATGGTCCGCAACCTGGCCAGGAGCGTGGCCCGTTCCGGCGCGGACTGCATCAGCGACAGCAGCACGGCGAGCACCGCGTAGCCGGCGCCAGCGCCGATCGCCGCCAGGTAGATCCGCTCGGCGCCGGACTGCATGGGCGAGTCCACATAGGTGGCCCGTCGCTCGGTCCGCAGCACCACCGAGAAGTTCGGGGACTTCGCCGCGACCGCGGCCCGCAGCGCCTTCCCGTCGACCGAAGGGCCGTACGCCAGCAGCGCGGTGTCCGCCCGGTTCGTCAGGTCGGCGGCGTTGACGAGCAGGAAGTCCCCGCCGGGCAGAGCCGGGGTGGCGGCCCGTACCGCCACGATCCGCACCTTGAACTCACCCGCGGCCGCCGTCACGCTCTGCGGCTCGCCGCCCAGCCGCGCCGCGACCGCCGGGGAGGCGATGGCCGGCAGGACCCGGTCGTGGTCGATCCGGCCGCCTGTGCCGGTGGACTTCAGCAGGCCGGCGGGGAAGGGGCCGAAGCCGGTCTGCCGGGCGAGACGGGTGTACGACTCCGGTTCCACCCCCACGAGGGGCACGGACCGCGCCTCCTGCGTACGGCCCGTCCCTGCGGGAAGCGGCAGGCCGTACTCGATCTGGACCGGGGCCACGTCCCGTACCCCCGCCGACCCGCGCACCGCCGTCGCCAGTCCGGCCGGCAGCGGCATCCCGTCGGTGTTCCCGGTGATCCGTGCGTCCGCGCCCGTCTCCAGGAGCGCGGCCCGGTCGCGGGCGTCGGCGACCCCGGCGAGCACCGAGCCGCCGAACGCGGCGGTCGTCAGCGCCACGAGCAGAGCGAGCAGCGGCAGCGCGCCGGTCGCCGAGGAACGCCCGGCCCGGGCGAGCGACAGATATCCCACCGCCCCGCGCAGCCTGCGCGCCGGACGGGCCGCCCACCGCAGCGGCAGCGGATACAGCCGTACGAGGACCAGCGCGGCGATCAGCGCGACCAGCACCGGGGCCGAGCTCACGAGATAGTCCCCGGAATCCTCCGTGCCGCGTCGGCGCAGCGCCACGACCGCGCCGACGGCCAGGACGAGCACGGTGAGTTCGGCGACGGTGCGGCCCCGGGAGGGGCGGGCGTCGACCAGGTCCTGGCGCCCTCCGTGCGTGAGCGGCCTGCGGTGCAGGAACAGCGCGCGCAGCGGCAGCGCCAGCGTGGCCAGGAGCGCGACCGCGCCGGCGGCGGCCAGGGCCGGCAGGAAGCGGGCGCCGGGGAGGACGACCGTCGCGAGCAGCAGACCCAGCCCGGCGGCGGGCAGGGCCAGGACCGCCGTCTCGCCGAGCAGCCGGACCCCGATGCCCGCGAGCGAGCCGCCGCGCGAGCGCAGCAGCGCCAGCTCGGTGGCGCGCCGGGCCGCGAACAGGCCGCCGGTCATGGCGAGGACGACTGCCGCGACCGCGCCGATGCCGAACGCGGCGACGGCGACGACCGGGGCGATCGCCGTACGCATCCCGCGGTAGGCGCCGACGACCTCGTCGAGGTCGGTGTCGACCTCGCCGTTGCGGCCGATCGCCTCTCGGACCTGCACCAGGCCCGGGCCGCCGGACATCGAGGCGACCGCCTCTCCGAACCGGGACGTGTCCTGCGCGGTGAGATGGCCGGAGGCGGGCGCGAGGCGCCAGTAGAGCTCCGGCTCACCGCTGCCCGTCAGGAGCACGGGGCCGCCGGCGGGCGGGAGCAGCAGCGCGGCCTGCCAGTAGAACTGTTTGCCGTCGCCGCGCGGGACCACGGCGTAGACGGGGGACCGCAGGAGGGGTTCCACGGACCAGTAGGCGCCCGCGGGCCGCACCGGGTCCACGATGCCGGTGATGGTGACGGCGAGCGGGGTCGAGGAGAACTTGGCCGGCACGTGCACCACCGAACCGACCTCCAGTCCCAGGGACTTCGCCGTCGACGCGGTGACGGCCGCCTCGCTCGTGCCCTTGACCGCGTCGGCGTGGGCGGGCAGCCGGCCCTCCCGTACCGTCGTGTGCTCGGCGAGCCCGGACGGTGTGGCCATCGTGAACTCGGGTGCTATCCCGAACGGCCGGGGAAGCCAGGGGTCGAGTCCGGTGACCCGCTTCGTGGTCCGCACCCCGTGCACGGACTCCCGGGGGTCGGAGCGCAGCGGCCGCGGCAGCAGCTCCTCCAGCGCGGCGCGGTCCTTGGCCAGCCGCTCGGGCTCGATGCCGCCCTCCGCGGGCACCCGCGGAAGGAGGGTCGTGATGCCGAGGACCGCCTTGGCGGGCGCGGCGGTGGCGACGTCGTGCCGCAGCCCCTCGGTCTCGTACCCGTCCACGGTCCGGGGGAGGGCGGCGGCGAGGAAGGCGGTGACCAGGACGAGGAGCGCGAAGGCCCATGCGGTCCCGGGGGCGGTCCGCAGCCGGGTCCGCACCCAGGGCGCCACGGCGCGGGCGGGCTTGCGGGGCATGGCGGTCGCCTTCCTGCCGGGTGCGGTACGCATCACTGGTCCCCCTGGTGGCGCAGGGTCACGGCCGGGTCGGTGCGGCGCAGCGCGATCGCGGCGACGATCAGCAGCGGCAGCGCGGCGACCCCGGCGAGCAGCAGGGCCACGTGTCCGGGCGGGAGTTCGACGAGGACGCGGGGGACGGGCCGGGTCGCCTGTCCGGTCAGGACGACCAGCGGGACGACGGCCCGGGTCAGCACGGCGCCGAGGGCGACGCCCACCAGCAGGCCGATGCCGACCAGCAGTCCCTGTTCGGCGGCGATCAGCCGGGCCAGCTGGCGGCGCGGGGCGCCGAGCGCCCGCAACACCCCGAACTCGGCCGAGCGTTCACGGGTCGAGCCGGCCGCGCTGACCGCGAACCCGACGGCCGCGAGCGCCGCGGCGGCCGCCGCCACCGCCATCAGCGCGGCGTTGGGTCCCGCGCCGAGCGGGTCGCCCAGCAGCTCGGCGGCGGCCTCGTCCCGTACGAGCACCTGGCCGGGATCGGCGTCCGGGCGGGCACGCAGCGCCCGGGCGACCTCGTCGGTCCGGCCGGGCGCGGCGGTCAGCCACCACTCGGTGGGCGGCAGGGTCGCGGTGCGGTCGTCGGCGAGGTACTGGTTGGCCGCGTGCAGGTCGAGGAGGAGAGCGCCCCCGTCGTCGGGCGTGGCGGACGGTGCGGTCGCGGACACGGTCCCAGCGCCGCTGCCGGTGGTGGGCAGCTCCCGGACGCTGTCGACGATCGTCACCCGCAGGCGCAGGCCGGCGAGCGACACCTCCACCTCGTCGCCCTTCTTCGCCCCCGCCGCCGTGAGGAAGGCGTCGCTCGCCACCCCGGACAGCGTCTTCGGCGGGGCGGGCCGAGGGGCGGCGATCCGTACGCTGAAGTCCTCCGTGCCGTCGAAGAGATCCGTCCGGGAGACGCCGTCGACGTCGAATCCGACGGAGAACGGCGCGGCGCCGCCCGGGCCCCGGGTGAGCGGGGTCGGATCCTGCCACTCGCCGTTCGACGTCGTCCGGTACCCCGCGGTCCAGGAGGCGAAGGAGCGGGCGATGTCGAGCGGACGCCCGGCGCCGCGCTCATCGAGGGAGACGAGCCGCTCGACGGCGAGGGTCTGGCGCCCGCCCGGGCCGTCGGCGCTCCGCCCGTCCAGCTCCACGCCGGTCAGGTGCAGCACCCCGCCGGCCGCCGGGCCGGTCCCGTCAGGGCCGAGGTCGAGGGCGAGCCGGTGCGGCTTGCCGTCGGCGGGCAGCGGCCCGAGGAGCTGACGGTACGGAACGCCGTGCCGGTCCTCCAGGACGACCGTCACCTGGAGCGTCGCCGCGCCGGGCGGCGCCGTGCGCCGCAGGTCGAGGGCGAGGCCGCGGCTGCCGGGGGGCAGGGCGACCCCGGGGCGCGGGGCGTCCTTCGGGGCCAGGGAGGTCAGCAGGGCGGAGGTGGGGCGGTCGGCGAGGTCGTCGCGGAGCAGGAAGCCGTCGGCGGCATGCCGTGTGTCCAGGGCGAGGACGGTCGCGGTCCGGTTCTCCGCGAGGTCCGTGGTGGCGCGGTGCGCGGGGGCGGCCGAGGCGAGCCCGGGCACCGCGGCGTACCGCCCGGCCTGGGTGGGGTCGGGGGCGCCGCCGGTGAGGATCCGGAGTGCCGTTCCCGTACGGAAGTCGGCCCGGTCCTCCTGCGAGCGGTCCCAGGAGGCGCTCTGCCCGATGGCGAGCATCCCCATCGCGACGGCGAGGACGAGCAGCAGCACCGGGCCCGCGCCCCGCAGCGGCCGGCGGCTGAACTGCCAGCCGGCGAGTGCGGCCGGCAGTCCGCGGCCGCCTGCGGCGCGCCGCTCGGCGAGCCTGGCCGCCGGAGGCAGCAGCCGCAGGGTCAGGACGGTGCCGGCGAGCAGCGCCAGCGCGGGCGCGGCCACGAGCAGGGGGTCGATGCCGAGGGAGCCCCCGCGGTCGCCGCTGAGCGCACCGGCGCCCCCGGACTCCCCGGTCTGCCGGTCGAGCTGCCAGTAGGCGACGGCGGCGACGAGGAGGAGGCCGATGTCGGCCCCCGCCCGTACGGGCCCGGGCAGCGCGGCCGTACGCCCCTTGCGAAGCTTCACCACCGCGCCGTCCCCGGTGCTGAGCGCGGGCGCCACCACGGCGGCCGCGCAGCAGACGGCGACGAGCGCCGCGACCAGGGACACCTGGCCGAGAGGGGCGTCGTCGAGCCGTAGACCCAGCGCGCCGAGCGAGGACCGGTCGGCGAGCAGCCTGGTCAGCGGACCGGCGAGGAGCGGAGCGATCACGGCGGCGGGCAGGGCGAGCAGCAGCGCCTCGACGGCGGCGAGCGCGGCGATGCGGCGCCGCGAACCGCCGCGGGCCCGCAGCAGCGCGGTCTCGCCCGATCGCTCGGAACTGAGCAGCCGGGCGACGAGCAGCAGGGCGTACGCGGCCAGCAGCACCAGCTGCACGGCGACGATCATCAGAGTGGACCGGGAGACGAGCAGGGCCCGGTCGGTCTCTTCGAGGACGGTGGGAAGCGAGGTGTGCGCGGTGACGGTGGAGCCGAAGCGGGCGGTGTCGGCGGCGAGCGCCTTCGGCTCCGCCGTGGCGGAGGCACTCAGCGCGTCCATCCGGCCGGTGGTGACCCCGGTGAAGTCGGCGGTGGCCAGCCAGGACGTCTCGCCCGTGGTGACCCGGCCGGAGCCGAGGACGGCGGGATCGGCGACCAGCGGGCCGTACGTCGTGAACACGACGGTCTGGACCCCGCGCCCGCCCGCCGGATCCAGCTGCCAGTAGAGGTCGGTGAGGTCGGCGGGTCGGTAGAGGCCCGTGACGCGGGCTGTGACGGGCTTGCCGCCGAGCCGGTCGGTGAGATCGAGTACGGTCCCCGGTCCGATCCGCAGCCGCTCGGCGGCTTCCTCGGGCACGGCGACGTCGACCGCTCCCCCTGCCGCGCCGCCGCGGGGCCAGGCGCCCTTGACGAGCGTGAGGCGCGAACGGTCGAGCGCGGCGATGTGCGTGAGGTCCGGTTCGCCCTGGCGCGCGCCCGGGTCCTGAAGGCTCCGGGGCAGCGCGTACGGGCCCGAGCGCTCCAGCTTCCGCACCTGCACCGGCAGCCCGTCGAAGGTCCGGGCGGCCGCCTCACGCGTCGCCGCGTCCGCGCCGTCCCGTTCGGCCGCCGGCACCTGCGCCGAGACCACCAGCGCGGCGGCGGGCGCGGCCCGGCCCCGCAGGGTGCCCTGGAGGGCGGCATCGCCGATGGAGCCGGAGAAGGCGGCGAGGGCCGCGAGCACGGAGGTGGTCAGCAGCACGGCGAGAAGCGCCGCGGTGAGCAGCAACCGGTGTGCCCTGACGCGCAGAAGTACGAACCCGGTCACCCATCCCCCTGAACCCCACCGAACGTTCATCCGATGCTTTCAGAGGGCACGTGCCTCTGGTAACCGCTTGCACGGGGACCTTGACTCGATCGTGACCGTTATTCGGGGCCACGACACCGGAATGCGTCAGTCCGCAGTGTTCACCATCGACGCCGCCGCGTACGTCAGGTACTTCCACAGCTGGCTCTCGTGCTCGGGCGCCAGACCGAGCTCGTCCACCGCGTCCCGCATGTGCCTCAGCCAGGCGTCGTGCGCCGCTTTGTCGACCGTGAAGGGGGCGTGCCGCATCCGCAGCCGGGGGTGCCCGCGGTGGTCGCTGTAGGTGCGGGGGCCGCCCCAGTACTGGATCAGGAAGAGCACGAGGCGCTCCTCCGCCGGCCCGAGGTCCTCCTCGGGGTACATCGGGCGCAGCAGGGGGTCCTCCGCGACGCCCTGGTAGAAGCGGCGGACGAGACGCCGGAAGGTCTCCTCGCCACCCACCTGCTCGTAGAAGGTCTGCTCCTGAAGTGTGCCGCGCGGAATCTCCATCACCGCTCCATCGTCTCAGATGCCCCGACCGAGGACCGGAGGTCTAGGACCACCGGACTCCCGGGACCGTTCGCCTCCCCATCGCCCGCGCAGGACAGTGGAGGCATGGGCGTTCGGCCGGAGGACGGCTTCGCCGAGGACGGTGCGCGGGCGCGACGGGTTCTCGTACGGGAGATCGAGGCGTACGGCACTCTGCACGACCCCGCCTGGCGCACGGCCTTCTCCGAGGTGCCCCGCCATCTCTTCGTCCCCTGCTACTACGTCTCCGGGACCGGCGGCTACGAGCGGCTCTGGTCCGGCGACCCCGACCCCGGCCGCCGCGCCCGCTGGCTGCACGGCGCCTATCAGGACGAGCCACTGGCCACCCGGGTGCGGGACGGGGAACTGCTCACCTCCTCGAGCCAGCCCTCGCTGATGGCTCGGATGCTGGAGGCCCTGGAGGTACGGGACGGGCAGGACGTCCTGGAGATCGGCGCCGGAACCGGCTACAACGCCGCCCTGCTCAGCCACCGGCTCGGCGCCGAGCACGTCACGACCGTCGATCTCGACGAGGAGACCACCGAATCCGCCCGCGTCCATCTCGCCGCGGCCGGGTACCGGCCCGCCGTGATCACCGGCGACGGCGCCCGCGGCTGCCCAGGCCGCGCCCCCTTCGACCGGATCGTCGCGACCTGCACGGTGCCGTCGATCCCGTACGCCTGGCTCTCCCAGTGCCGTCCCGAGGCGCTCGTGCTGGCCCCGCTCTCCACCGGGCTGATCCTGCTGCGCGTGCGCGACGCCTCCCACGCGGAGGGCCGCTTCCTGCCCACCTCCGCCTACTTCGTCGCGCTGCGCGGCGGCAACGCCCGCTTCCCCCGGCGGCGGCCGATGGGCCTGCCGCGCCAGGTGTTCGACGACGAGCGCTTCCGCTTCCTGCGCACTCTCGCGGAGGACACCCTCGACGCGCGCGAAGCGCTCTCGCTCTGGCAGCGCGAGCGGCGGCCTGAGCGGGAGCGCTTCGGGGTGACGGTGCTCGGGGGCCGGCAGTGGGCCTGGCTGGACGACCCCGAGGGGCCGTACGCCTGGCCACTGCCGAGCGGCTGATCCCGGGGTCGCCGGGACCCCGACCGCCTATCCCCTGCGGACCGTGATCGTCGTCCAGGCGCCGACGTGCACCCGGTCGCCGTCCTGGAGCGGGACGGGGACGTACGGCTGGATCGGTTCTTCACCGCCGTTGATCGTCGTGCCGTTGGTGGAGTTCTGGTCCACCACCGCCCACGAGCCGTCCGGCTGCTGCACCAGCACCGCGTGCTGGTGCGAGACGCCCGGGTCCTCCGGCGGCACGGAGAGGTCGATGTCGGGGGACTCGCCGGTGGAGTGCCGGCGGCGGCCGATGCTGACCTGGTTCCCCTGGAGCGGCAGATGCTGCTCGGGGGAGTAGGCGGGCAGGTTGAGACCCGTGGCCTCCGGACCGCTGCGCTGCATCATCGCCATGAAGTAGTCGCGGTCCGGCCCGATGTACGCCGACCAGCCCGCTGCGGGCCGCTGCGGTTGGTACTGCTGCTGCGGAGGCTGCGGGGCGTGCTGCTGCGGCGGCGCCTGGGGGGCGTGCTGCTGCATCGGGGGCGCCTGTGGCGGAGCCTGGGGCTGCGAGGGCGGCGGCAGCATCCAGTCGTCACCGCCCCCACCGTGCTGCGGCGGGGCGTGCGGAGCGGGCTGCTGAGGCGCCTGCCCGCCGGGCGGCGGGCTCTGGAAGAAGGACGGCGGGGGCTGCGGCGGTCCCTGCTGGAACCCCTGCGGGTGCTGAGGTGCCTGCGGCGGCTGGGGAGCCTGTCCCTGGGGCGGCTGCTGCATCGGCGGACGCTGCGGCGGCGCCTGGTGGTGCGTGGGGTCGGCGGAGAGCGGCTCGGCCGGCCGGTTCATCTGCGAGGGCCGCGAGCTCTGGTACTCGTACGGGTCCTGCTGCTGCGGAGCCTGCGGCTGCGGCGGACGCGGCGGCGACTGGAAGCCCGGCGGCAGATTGAGGCCCGGCGGTGGGCTCTGCTGCGGGGAGGGCGGTGCCACCGGCGTGTACGAGGTCGCCGTGTTGGTCAGGAAGTTCCAGCGGCACTCCTCGCAGAACGGGGCCATGGCCTCGCGCGGGGTGCGGCACTGGGGGCAGAGCTCCGCCTGGGCGGTCGCGTTCGGGTCGTAACCCCCGGGACCCTGTCCGGGTCCGGCCGCGCCCGGGTATCCGTACGCCGGCGGCGGGGGCGGGGGAGGCGGCGGTACGGCACCCGCCGGCGCACCCGCCCCGGCCATGCGGTGGCCGCAGACCTCGCACCAGTCGTCGGAGACCGACTGGTGTCCGTTCGGGCAGGTCGGCATGTCGGTGCTTCCCCCTCTCGTCGTCCGGCCCCCTGGCCGGGCTACTTCTTGACGCGAACCGTCTTGGTGGAGCGGGTCTCGAGAGTCATCTCGTCCGCTTCCGCGACCTTCGCCTTCAAACGCACAGTACCTGTCGCCGCGTCGACGACGTCCACCACCTTCGAAAGCAGTTTCGCAGTGTCCTCGTTGCCCGAGGCGGCCGCCAGCTGCACCGCGCGCCCCAGCTTGGCCGTCGCCCCGTCATGGTCACCGGACTTGCGGGCGTCCAGGCCCTGCTGGATGACCTGCGCCAATTCGGCCTGGCCCGTGTAGTGGGCGACCTGTGGGTTGATGGACGTGGACATCGCCATGTCGTCCGTCCACACCGCCCGGACCAGGCCCTGACCCAGGGTCTGCGGAGTGCCGCCCGCCGGATCGGGGACGATCAGGGAGACCCGGGCCGCGAGCATCTCCTGGCCGATTTGGGCCTGTGGAACGCGGACACAGACGTGATAGTCGCGGGACTCGTCGCCCCAGGATCCTGTCGGGTAGTCACCGGCTCGCGGGGGCACCTCCGTACGGCGCGAGGTCAGGTCCTCGACCGTCGGCGCGACCTGCTTCACGAAGGCGATCTCCACCCCGACCGGGGTCCACAGACGCAGCGCGACATCCGCGACCTCCTTGCCCATGGCGTTCTCCATCATGGTGGTGAAGTCCGCGGAGAGGCCCGTCGGGTCGGCCACGATGTCGGCCGTGCCGAGCAGGGCGGAGGCGATGCCGGTGACCTCCTTGACCTCCCAGTCCGTACCGACGCCACGCGCGTCACAGGTGAACCGGCCCGCACAGGCGTCCAGCGCGCTCCGCAGGTCCTCCGGCGCCTCGTGTTCGTTGCGCCCGTCGGTGAGCAGGATGCCGTGCCGGATCGGCACCTCGGCGGAGGCGAGCAGCCGGTCCGCGAGGGCGAGCCAGGTCCCGATCGCCGTACCGCCGCCCGCGCTCAGCCGGCGCAGCGCGTCCTTGGCCTGGCCACGGGTCGCCGGACCCGCGACGGCGAGGCCACCGTTGCCGGGAAAGACCTCGTTGGCCACATGCGTACCCGCGATCACGGCGAACGAGGTGCCGTCGCGCAGGGCGTCGATGGCGGCGGCCGTCGCCTCCCGCGCGCCGCGCATCTTCGTCGGCGGGTAGTCCATCGAGCCGGAGCAGTCGACCATGATCACCACGGCGGCGTCGGCGCCGGTGCCGCTCAAGGCCGCGCCGCCGCTGGTGCCGCCACCGGTCGAGGCGACCGTGACGATGGCGTTGACCTCACGCCCGCCCTCGGGCAGGAACGCGTTCTGGTACACGTCCACCGAGAACTGCGGCACGTTCGACTTGGAGAAGTTCGCCATGGAATGAGGCTCCTCGACAGACAAGCGTGAAAGGTGAAAGGGGTAGGGCGCAGGCGACCGCTCAGGCCGATCCTGCCCCTTGCGGGGAGAGGGCGAACGGCAGCAGCGCCACTGTTACGTTGTCGTGGCCCCCGCCGTCGAGGGCGTGGCCGACCAGCACCTGGGCGCCGTGCAGCAGCCGTCCGGCGGCGTCCGTCGGCACCACCCGGGCCATGTCCTCCGCGGCCTCCGCGTAGTTCCAGAGCCCGTCGGTGCAGACCACGACCACGCCGGGCCGGTCCGGCTTGAACGCGGCCGTGTGCGGCTCCAGTTCGTACGCGTCGGCGCCCAGCCAGCCGGTGATGGCGTGGGCGCGCTCGTCCGCGTACGCCTCCGCCTCGTTCATCAGCCCCGCGGCGACCATCTGGGCCGCCCAGGAGTCGTCCTGGGTCAGCCTGGCGGGCGGCGAGGTGCGGTCGTCCGGCACCCAGTAGGCCCGGCTGTCGCCGACCCAGCCGACGATCAGCAGTCCGTCGGCGACGACCGCGCCGACGATGGTGCAGGCCGGGGCGTTCTGGTGGCGGTGCGGATCGTGCTCCATGCCACCCTGACCGGGCTCCTCGGCCAGGGAGTTGACCGCCTCGGCGGCGGCGACGATCGCCTCGTGCATCGCCTGCTGCGGGTGGGTGCCGCGGGGCAGGGCGGCGAGCAGCGACTGGCCGGCCGCGCTCGCGGCGGCGGCGGACGCCTCGTCGGGACGGGTCGCCGAGGAGACGCCGTCGCAGACGATCGCCAGGGTGGCGGGGGAGCCGTCGGGGAGCGCGGTGGCGGAGACCGTGAACGCGTCTTCGTTGCGGTGGTGGCGCAGTCCGCGATCGCTGACGGCGGCGACCGCGGAGAGCTCCTGCTCCATGTGGTCGCGCTCGCGGGGCTGGGCGTGCCCGCAGTTCTCGCAGTACCCGTCGGGGTCCACGTGCCCGGCGCGGCAGGCGACGCACAGCTTGGTCCCGGCGGGCGGGGCCGGTGCCGGCGGGGCGGTACGGGGGTCGGGCGCGGCGAGCGTGAAGTCGCCGTCGGAGCCGGGGGAGACGGGCGCCTCGGGGGCGCCCGCGGGGTCCACGGCACCCACGGTGCCTGCGGTCTCGGCGGCGAGTGCCGCGAGTGCGCCGCCGGACGTCGCGGCGGTGTGCGGTCCGTCCGTACGGACCGGGATGGTCGGCAGGTCCCGTGCGGGCCGCGCCGCCGGGACATCCGCCCCCTCCGACGCCTCGGTGGTCGGGAGGTCGCGACCGCCCGAGTCCGTGCCGGGAAGGTCCCCCGGGTGCTGGGTCACCGTCGACAGGGAGCCGGGCTCGCGGGCCGGGGCGTCGGGCCAGCTGACGGGCGTACCGATCGCCACCGTCGGACGGTCCGGCGCCGACGCCGGTACGGCCGACAGGTCGAATCCGCACGCACCGCAGAAGCGGTCGCCCGTGTCCAGCGGCTCCGCGCAGCCGGGGCAGGCCGAGAGATCGTGCTGGGGCTTCTGGGACATACTCACACCCACGTCCTGGGGCGGAAACGGTTGGCCCGCTCCACCAGTTCGATCCTCTCCTCGCCCCGCTGAGCGAGCCGGGCGAGCACCCGGTACGAGCGTTCGAGGCCGAAGCGCAGTCCGCGCTCGTCCAGTTCGCTGCCGAGCAGCAGTGCGCCGCCGGGACCCGCTCCGGGACTTCCGGAGAGTACCCAGTCGAGCGCCGTGCCGAGGACCTCCGTCGACAACTGCTCCCGGCGCACCGCGTCCAGACCGAAGCCCTGGAGCGCGGAGACCTGCGTCGCCGCCGCCGTCAGATCCGCGCCGAGAGGCTCGTTCGGCGGCCGTCGCCGCAGCCGGGCCCGCACGGCGGCGACCCGGGCCGCGGTGTAGTGGATCGACGCCTCCGGCACGGACTCCAGGGTCCGTACGGCTCCCGTGCGGTCACCGGCCGCCAGCTGCACCCGGGCGAGCCCGAACGCGGCGCTGACGAAACTCGGGTCGGTCGCCCACACCAGGCGGTAGTACTCCGCCGCGTTGTCCAGCTGGCCGAGGACCTCCGCGCAGATGCCGAGGGCCAGCTTGGGCGCGGGCTCCCCGGGAAACGCGTCGTAGACCGCGTCGAAGGACAGCGCCGCGTTCTCGTGGTCGCCGGTCACCAGGGAGGTGAGACCGCGGTACCAGACCACCCGCCAGTCGTCCGGGACCTGCTCCTCCAGAGTGGTGAGCGCGCGCCCGGCGGAGCCCAGGTCGCCCATCTCCAGGCGGGCCCGCAGCTCGCGCAGCCGCAGCTCCAGGGAGGGCGCGGGAGCGTGGTGCAGGGCGCTGATCAGCTCGGCGGGCGCCGAGGCCATCAGTCCGGCGAGGAAGCCGGCGTTCGGGTCCCCCGGGTCCACCCGCGGGACGGGCAGCGCGAGCGACGTGGCCCGCCCGTCCAGGGGCGTGAGCAGCGGACCGGCGCCGACCCTCCCGGCCACCGCCCCGACCGCCCCGGCGGATCCGGCCACCGCACCGGCGCCCGTGCCCGGCGGCAGAGCCTTGCGGCCGCGCCGCGTCTGCCGGGCGCCCAGGGCCGACACGTCCTCCGTCAGCTCCGCGAACAACTGCGTGTCCGTGACCCGCAGTTCCGTGCCGAACAGCGTCGAGAGCGCCGGACGCGGCCGACCCGACTGGAGGGCGACGACCTCACGCAGCACCCCGGTCAGCTGCTCCGCCATCTCCTGCGCGGAGGAGAACCGGCGGGCCGGGTCGGGGTCCGTCGCACGCACCAGGAGCCGGTAGAACGACTCGTACGTCCGGAACACCTCGATGTGGTCCGGCTCGGGCAGCGAGTCGACGAAGACGTTGGTGTAGCCCTGGAAGTCGAAGGTCAGCACGGCCAGCGTGCGCGCCACCGTGTAGAGGTCGCTCGCCACCGACGGGCCGACCTCGGCCACCTCGGGCGCCTGGTAGCCGACCGTGCCGTAGATCGCGGACTCGTCGTCGTCCATCCTGCGGACCGCGCCCATGTCGATCAGCTTGAGCTGGTCCTCGGACTGGATCGCGTTGTCGACCTTGAAGTCGCAGTACAGCAGGTTCCGGCTGTGCAGGTGTCCGAGCGCCTCCAGCGCCTCGATGCCGTACGCGCAGGCCTGCTCCACCGGCAGCGGATCGCGCCGGCCGTCCGCCGTCCTGCGGTCGTTGGCGATCTCCTTGAGCGACTTGCCGCCGACGTACTCCATGACGATGTAGCCGTCCATGGAGCCGGTGCGCTGGTCGAGGTGCTCGACGAAGTTGTAGATCCGGACGATGTTGGAGTGCTCGATCTCCGCGAGGAAGCGGCGCTCGGAGATCGCCGCCGCCATCGCGTCCTGGTCGCCGGTGTCGAGCAGGCCCTTGAGCACCACCCAGCGGTCGGAGACCGCCCGGTCGACGGCGAGATAGATCCAGCCGAGGCCGCCGTGCGCGAGACAGCCCGCGACCTCGTACTGCCCGTGCACGATGTCGCCGCCGCGCAGCTTCGGCACGAAGGAGTACGGGTGACCGCACTTGGTGCAGAAGCCCTCCGTGCGGCCCGGCCGGTCACCGCGCGAACGGCCCACCGGCGCCCCGCAGTCCGAGCGGGAGCAGAATCGCTTCCGCTCGGGAACCTCGGGGTTCTCCATCACCGCGGCGCGCGGGTCCGGACGTGGCACCTCCGGAATCGAGACCAGGCCGGCGCCCAGCCGGTTCCGCCCGGACTGCGCCGCCGACGCGCCCGAACTGCGCACCGAGACCGAACGGCTGCTGCTCCCGCCCGACAGCGAACGCGAGAGCCGCCCGGAGACCGAACGACGGGAGGTGGACGAGCGGGAGGAACGCGAGGAGCTGCGGGAGGACGCGCGCGAACTCGACCGGGACGAGGCCGACCCCTTGCCGGGCACGGCCATCCCGGTCGGATTGGCCTGGAGCATTCCGCCCTCGGCCACGACCGGCGCGAGCCCGCAGGTGTCGCAGTACAGCTCGCCGCTGCCCATGTCCTCGTACGATCCCTCGCACGAGGGACGCTGACAGGTGCTCACCACTGACTCCCCCTGGCATCTCTGGGTCCGGACAGGACCTCCGCCGCGGCCTGCTGGTACCGCAGCACCGCCTGCTCGGCGACCCGCAGGTCGCACGGCGCGCTCCACAGCATCCGGCGAGCCGCGTCGTACCGCTCGATCAGCAGCGGATCCTCGGCCGCGCCCAGGCGGGCGACCTTCGCCTTGTACGCGTCGAGCCGGCCGCGCAGCTCGGCGCGGACCGCCAGCGGTGCGGTGACGGCGGTCAAGGACTCACGGGCGCGCAGCAGTTCGTCCTCGGCCTCCCGCTCCAGGGACTCCAGGAGCGGGGAGAGCCGGTGCCACTGGGCGTGCCTGCGGTACTCGGCGGCGGTCGAGAGCCGCTCCTGGAGGACCGTCGGCGGGCCGCTGACGGCCGGCACCTCGGAGGCCGCGATCTTGGCGAGGACCTCACCGCGCGCCGCCCGGGCCTCGGCCAGTGTCCGGTCGGCCCGCGAGAGCACGTCCCGCAGCCGCAGCAGGCGGTCCTCGGAGTCCTGCCGGACCGCGAGGACCGCCTCGATCTCCCGCCGGATGTCCTCAAGGGCCCGTGCCGCCCGGTCGTACCGCTCGGTGTCCGGCCGTCCGCCGCCGGGCGCCGAACTGCCCGCCGCGGGACGCCAGAAGGTCAGCGGATCGGTGACGACCTCGGCGCGCAGCGCGGTCAGCTCGGCCGTGATGGACTCCAGCTCGTCGCCGGCCGGGTGCTCCCCGGGCCGTACGCCGACCGAGTGCGCCAGCGAGCGCGTCCGCCCCAGCTCGGCGGCGAGGAGGTCTATCCGGGCGGGCAGCGCGGACCAGACGGCGTCGGCGGTCACGACCATGTCGAGCGAGGACGCGTACAGCTCGTTCATCCGCCGTACCAGCGCCTCCAGCGTGAACCGTTCGGAGAGCAGGGCCTGCTGCTGCGCCCCGCCCGCGACGACGACGCTCTCGCCGCGCAGCCGCTCGGTCAGCTCCTCCAGGTCCTCCCGACTGGACCAGCGCCGCCGCGCCCGCAGGTCACGGGCTTCGCTCAGCGCGCCGGTGTACGCGTCGAAGTACGTCCAGAGCAGGGTGATCGTCCGCTCGGTGGACTGCCAGCGGTCCCGGGTCGTGCCGGTCAGCTCCGCGCCTTCCAGCAGCCTGCGGCCCGCGTGGTCCTGGAGAGCGAGGAGCGAGTCCTCGACCGCCTTGTGCTCCGCGCCGAGCCGCGCCAGCGCACGGTCCACCTCGTCCCGGTCCATCACCGGCCCGGGGGTGCCCGCGACGCCCATCGATCACCTCTCGCTCTGCTTGTACTTCGGTGCGGGCGGCCCGGATATCCCGGGCAGGTCCGCCTTCAGCCACTTGTCGTACGCCGTCTTCCAGGCGCCCTGGCGGTACTGCACGAGGACCTGGTTGACCCGGCGGACCAGGTCGTCGTTGCCGAGCTTGGCGGCGACTCCGTAGTACTCGGTGGTGAACGGCTTGCCCTTGAGCTCGACCGCCGGGTCCTGCGCGGCCTGGCCGGCCCCCAGCGCGTTGTCCGTGAGGACGGCGTCCACCTCGCCCAGCTGGAGCCGCGCCAGGCAGTCCAGCTGGTTGGGGACGGTCAGCAGGTCCTTGTCGGCCTTGGTGCCGTCCGCCTCGTCCTTGAACGTCGCGCCGAAGGCGTTCTGCTCCAGGGCCTCGTAGGCGGTGGAGCCCTCGGCCGTGCAGACCCGCTTGCCGCCGAGCGAGGAGTCGTACCCCGTGATCGTGGAGCCCTTGGGCGCGAGGATCTGCTGGCCGACCTGGAAGTAGGCGGTGGAGAAGGCGACCTGCTCGATCCGCTTGCAGTTGATCGTCATCGTCCGCACGACGAGGTCGACCTTGCCGCTCTCCAGGGCCGCGATCCGCTGATTGGTGGGGATGGCCCGAAAGATGATGTCGTTCTCGCTGCCGAGGACGTCCTTGGCGATCGCCTTCGCCAGGTCGATGTCGAAGCCTTCGAGGGTGCGCTCCTCGGCGTTGCGATAGCCCCAGCGGAAGCTGTTCTGGTCGACGCCGACGACGAGCTTCCCCCGGGCCTTGATCGCCGCGATCGAGGGGCCGTCGGCGCTCGACGGGGTGAGGGAGGCTTCCGGGTTCTCGCAGGTGTCCGCCTTCACGGGCATGCCGATGCCCACGCCCGGCCCGGTCACCTCGGTCACTCCGGAGTCGCCGCGGGCGCTGTGGGTGAGGGGCAGCAGGGTCAGCGAGGCGGTCAGACCGCACGCCACGGCCATGGCCGCGACCCCGCCCCAGCCGCGCAGCCGCCCGAGGGGCCGGCTGCCGAGGAGACGTCCGCGGAGCCCGGCCGGGCCGCGCATCCTCGCGCCGTCGACGCCGTTCCGCATCCCGCCCCCTCTCACCGGTACTCCGACAGCCTGCGGTTGATGCCCACGATCGCACCCGCCGCGCCGAGCACACCGAGCGCGGCGGCGCCCAGCGGGAGCCCGGTCAGAGCGCCCCGGCCGCCCTCGGCGGCGCTGGTGAACTCGGACTGCTCGTGAGCCAGAGCCTTCTTCAGGGCGGCGTCGACCTGGTCGAACGACTGCCCGGTGGTCTTGTCGGGGCCGACGACCCGGAGCCGCGCTCCCTCGAAGTCGCCCGCGTCGTCCTTGGCGCGGGCGTCCTTGTGCCGGTCCTTCCACTCGGCGGTGCGCTCCGCCACGGTGGCCAGCGGGTCGCGCCCGGCATCGTCGTCCGCCAGCTCCCGGGCCTGGGCGAGCGCGTCGGTCAGCGCGGTCATGCTGCTCGTGTAGTCCGTCTCGTACTTGTCGTTCTTGCCGTCCTCGGTGAGGACGGCGCCGCGCGCGACCAGCGTCAGGTTCTCGTTGGCCCGCGCCTTCAGGGAGCTGATCCGGGCGGCGTTGAGGACCTGGAGCGAGCTCTGCCCGTGCTCGCGGGCGTCATGGAGACCGGCGCGTGCGACGGTGTGCGCCGCCGCCATCCAGAGCAGCACGACCACGGAGGCGGCCGTGGCGGCGAGCAGCCCGTGGTTGAACACCCGGTTCGTCAGGGCGTAGTTGCGCCGCTGGGCCAGGACCAGGACGGCGAGGGCGAGGATGCCGAGCGCGAGGGAGAGATAGGGCCAGTCGCGGGCGTCCTCGTCGTCCTGCTGGAGGCGCGCGGTCTCCGCCTCGTACAGCCGCTCGGCGGCGGGCAGCAGCTCGCTGGTCATCTGCTTGTTGGCGTACCGCAGATAGGCCCCGCCGAGCGGCAGGCCCTGCCGGTTGGCGGCGCGGGCCCGCTCGATCAGGCCGGTGTAGCGGGGGAGCTGCTCGTTGAGCGCGGCGATCTCGCGGGCCGACTCGGTCGAACCCTCGGTGCTCGCCGCGGCCTTGACCAGGAGGCGGGAGGCGGTCCTGATGTCGTCGGCGTACCGCTTCTGGACGTCCGCGGGCTCCTGCGCGCCGGCCAGGAAGGCGCTGGCCGCGGCCGTGTCGGCATCGGCGAGCGAGCGGTAGATGTCGGCGGCGTCGGCGCTCAGCGGCTGGCTCCGGCTCACCACGTCGTCGGCGGAGGAGGCCCGGTCGGCGACCTCGAAGGCGGTGACGCCCCCGAACGCGACGACCAGCAGGGCCAGTACGGCTCCGAGGATCTGCAGCCGTCCGGGCTCGGTCGTGGCGGCCCGGCGCAGTCGCTCCTTCACCTCGCCCCAGGCGCTCGGACCGGCGGGAGGCGGGGTGACGGGGGGCACGGACGGCTGCGCGGGAACGCCCGGTCCCGGCTGCGCCGGGGCGGTGCCCGGTGCCGAGGCGGCGGGCGCATTCGGCGGGTATGTCAACGTGGCCTCCCCCTCGGTCGATGACGACTCCCCGGAGGGCAGTATGGCCTCAGGGGCCCCACCCGCACACCAGGAATGACGCGATCTTGTTCCTATCGTGCCTCACGTCCGCGCCACCCCCGTAGGCGAACCCCCTGCTATGAATACGCCTCCCGGCCGAAATCGGTTCCACCACGCGGGAGTGAACACGATCGCAGGGGGCGCCCCGAAGGACGCCCCCGCCGGTCGTGTGGACTCACGCGCCGTAGTGCTCCCGCAGTCGCGCGGCCGCCTGGGGACCGTCCCCCCGCTCGTCGAGCGCGAACAGCCCCGCGCCCAGCACCGGCGGCGCGGTCACGACCCCGATCACGGCCTTCGGCGCCTTCACGGCCAGCAGTTCGGCGATCCGGGTGTCCACCTCCGGGTGCCGCGCGGCCAGCACGCTGCCCCCCAGCAGCACCGGCACCTCCTCGTCGAGCAGCCCGAGGCGCCCGAGGGCGACCGTCGACAGCGCGACGACCTCCTCCGCGAGCCGGTGCACCAGCGACCGGGCGATCACGTCGCCCGCCGCGCTCGTACGGAACAACACGGGCGTCAGCTCGTGCCGACGCTCGACAGGGACACGGCCCAGGTGCAGCGCCTCGATCAGCGCGTACATGGACGGCAGTCCGAAGTGCGCGGGCAACTCCCTGGCCAGGGCGGTCGGTTCACCCCGCCCGTCCTCCGCGCGGGCGGCGAACCAGAGAGCCTCCTCGGCGAGTCCGCTGCCGCCTCCCCAGTCGCCGGAGATCTTCCCGACGGCGGGGAAGCGGGCGGTACGGCCGTCCGGCACCATGCCGACACAGTTGATGCCCGCCCCGCACACCACGGCGACGCCCCGCGGCTCGTCGACCCCGGCGCGCAGGATGGCGAAGGTGTCGTTGCGGACACGGATCGAACGGCTCCACCGCCGCGCGTACAGGGCCTTCTCCAGCTCCTGCTCCTCCACCGCCAGATCGGCGTTGGCGAGGCAGGCGGAGACGTGCGAGAACGCCGGCGGGGAGTCGGCGCCGCCGGCCTCCGCCCAGGCCCTTCCGACCGCCTCCGCGAGGGTGTCCACGGCCGCCTCGACCCCGACGACCGGGGGCTGGAAGCCGCCGCCGCGCGCCGAGCCGAGCACCCTCCCGTCCGTCCCGACCACCGCGACGTCCGTCTTGCTGTTCCCGGCGTCGATCGCGAGGAGCGACCCGTTCGGCTTCACGCCCACGCGAGGTGCTCCCGGTTGTGCGCGATCAGCCGGTCGGTGAGCCCGTCGGCGTAGGCGTACTGGCCCACCAGGGGGTGTGCGAGCAGTGCCCGGAATACCCGCTCGCGGCCGCCGCGCAGCGCCGCCTCCAGGGCCAGGTCCTCGTACGCGGTCACGTTCGCGATCAGCCCGGCGTACAGCGGGTCGAGCGGGGCGACCGGCAGCGGTGAGGCGCCCTGCGGACCCACCGCCGCCTGCACCTCGATCACGGCGTCGTCCGGCAGGAACGACAGCGTGCCGTTGTTGTACGTGTTCACCACCTGGTACGGCGAACCCCCGGCGCCCAGGAGGGAGGCGGCGAGGTCCACGGCGGCCTCCGAGTAGAAGGCGCCGCCGCGCTTGGCGAGCAGCGCGGGCTTCTCGTCGAGCGCCGGGTCCCCGTACATCTCCAGGAGTTCCTTCTCCATCGCGGCGACCTCGGCGGCCCGCGAGGGCTTGGAGCCGAGCTCCCGCACGACCTCGTCGTGCGCGTAGAAGTACCGCAGGTAGTACGAGGGGACGACGCCGAGCCGGTCCACGATCGAGTGCGGCAGACGGAGGTCGCCGGCGATGGCCTCGCCGTGCTCGGCGAGCAGCCGGGGCAGGACGTTCTCGCCCTCGGGCCCGCCGAGGCGGACGGCCGTCTCCCAGGTCAGGTGGTTGAGCCCCACGTGGCCGAGATGGATGTCGGCGGGTGCCACGTCGAGCATCGCGGCGAACTTCCGCTGGAAGCCGATGGCCACGTTGCACAGTCCGACGGCCCTGTGGCCGGCCTGGAGCAGGGCGCGCGTGACGATGCCGACGGGGTTGGTGAAGTCGATGATCCAGGCGTCCGGGTTGGTCCGCCGGACCCGCTCGGCGATGTCCAGGACCACCGGCACGGTCCGCAGCGCCTTGGCGAGCCCGCCGGCGCCGGTGGTCTCCTGCCCGACGCAGCCGCACTCCAGCGGCCAGGTCTCGTCCTGGTTCCGGGCGGCCTGCCCGCCGACCCGCAGCTGGAGCAGCACGGCGTCCGCGCCCTCCACCCCGGCGTCGACGTCGGAGGTGGTGACGATCTTCCCGTCGTGGCCCTGCCTGGCGAAGATCCTCCGGGCGAGGCCGCCGACCAGCTCCAGCCGGTCGGCGGCCGGGTCGATCAGGACGAGTTCGGTGATGGGCAGGGTGTCGCGCAACCGCGCGAATCCGTCGATCAGTTCGGGGGTGTAGGTGGAACCGCCCCCCACGACAGCGAGCTTCATTTCGTCGGTCAGCCCTTCACTCCGGTCAGTGTGACTCCCTCGACGAACGCCTTCTGGGCGAAGAAGAACACGAGGATCACAGGGGCCATGACCAGTACGGTCGCGGCCATGGTCAGGTTCCAGTCGGTGTGGTGCGCGCCCTTGAAGGACTCCAGGCCGTAGCTGAGCGTCCAGGCCCCGGGGTTCTCGGAGGCGTAGATCTGCGGCCCGAAGTAGTCGTTCCAGCAGTAGAAGAACTGGAACAGCGCGACGGCGGCGATGCCGGGCTTGGCCATCGGGAGCACGATCCTGAGGAGGGTGCGGAACTCGCCGCACCCGTCGATCCTGGCGGCCTCGATGTACTCGTTCGGGATCGTCAGCAGGAACTGGCGCAGCAGGAAGATCGCGAACGCGTCGCCGAACGCCATCGGGACGATCAGCGGCCACAGCGTGCCGGAGAGGTCCATCTGCTTGGCCCAGAACAGGTACATCGGAATGATGATCACCTGGGGCGGCAGCATCATCATCGAGATGACGAGCAGCAGCGACAGATGCCGGCCGCGGAAGCGGAACTTGGCGAGCGCGTACGCCACCGGGATCGAGGACACCACCACGAGCAGGGTGCCGAGCCCCGCGTACAGCAGGGAGTTCCGCCACCAGGTGAGGAAACCGGGCGTGTCGAGGACCCGGACGTAGTTGTCCCAGTGCCAGGTGTTCGGGGTGAGGTCCCGGGTCAGCGCCTGCTGGTCGCTCATCAGGGACGTCAGGAGGACGAAGACGAAGGGCAGCACGAAGAACAGGGCCGCCGCCGTCCCCAGGGAGTGCACGGCGATCCAGTGCAGCGCCGCCTTGCGGCGGGCGCGCTTCTCGGCGGGACCCGCCACGGGACGGTCGGACGCGGATGCGGTGGTCATGGGTCAGTCACCCGAGCCGATCAGGCCGCCGCGCCTGCGCATCAGCAGCGCGGTGCAGGCCATGGAGAGGGCGAACAGGACGAGCGCCACGACGCATGCGGCGCCGTAGTCGAAGCGGCCGAAGCCGAGGTTGTAGACGAGCTGCGGCAGGGTCAGGGTGGAGTCGTCCGGATATCCCGGCTCGAAGGTCTGGCCGGAGCCGCCCATCACCCCGGAGGCGACCTTCGCCGCCACGATCGGCTGGGTGTAGTACTGCATCGCGCCGATGATCCCGGTGACGACCGCGAAGAGCACGATCGGAGCGATGTTCGGCAGCGTCACGTACCGGAACCGCTGCCAGGCCGAGGCCCCGTCCAGCTCCGCAGCCTCGTACTGCTCCTTCGGTACGTCGAGCAGCGCCGCCATGAAGATGACCATGAGGTCGCCGACGCCCCAGACCGCGAGGACGGTCAGCGCGGGCTTGGCCCAGGCCGCGTCGTTGAACCAGGAGGGCGCCGGGATCCCGACCGCCTCCAGAAGCGAGTTGACCGGCCCCGTGCCCGGGTTGAGCAGGAAGACGAAGGCCAGCGTCGCGGCGACCGGCGGCGCCAGGTACGGCAGATAGAACAGGGTGCGGAAGACGCCGGCGCCCGTCTTGATCCGGGTGATCAGCAGGCCGACGCCGAGGCCGAAGACCACCCGGCAGGAGACCATGACGACGGCCAGCCAAATGGTGTTCTGCATCGCAGGCCAGAACTTCGGCAGGTCCGAGAAGACGTACGTCCAGTTGTCCAGGCCCCGCCAGGTCGGCGGGTTGAGCCCGTCGTACTTCATGAACGAGAAGTACAGGGTCGAGACCAGGGGATAGGCGAAGAAGACGCCGAATCCGACCAGCCAGGGCGACATGAACGCCACGGTGCGAAGCGCGCCTCGCACGCGCTTCGACCGCAGCGTGTGACGCCTGTCCTGGGGGGCGGCGGCCGGACCGGCCGGCCGCTTCGTGGGCAGGGTGTCGGTGCTCATGAGGAGTGCGCCCCGGCCGTCACTTCGCCTGAGCGATGTCGCGGTCGATCTGGGCCGCGGTGTCCTCGAGCCCCTTCTTCAGATCCGGGACCTGGCCCTTCTCGTACTTCTGGGCGAAGTCCTGGAAGGTGTCCTGGTACGTGGAGCCGTTCACGGCGCCGTCGGACGTGGAGGACTCCGGGTGCCGTGCGATGTCCAGGAAGACCTTGAAGCGCTCGTCGACCTTGAGGTTCGGGGACTTCAGGGCCTCCAGGGTGGAGGGGACGTTGCCGATGCCGTTGGCGAAGTTCACCACCGCCTCGGTGTCCATGGTCATGTACTTGACCAGCTCCCAGGCCGCGTTCTGCTTCCTGCTCTGCGGCGCGATGCCGATGATCGTGCCCGAGAGGTAGCCCTTGCCGTACTCGGCCACCTCGTCGTCCGCGACGGGCAGCGGCGCCACGCCGACCTCGAAGCCGACCTTGGCCTCCTTGATGAAGTTCAGCCGCCACTCGCCGTCGAGCTGCATGGCGACCTGACCGGTGTGGAAGGGGTGCTTGGCGCCCCACTCGTCACCGAAGGTGGTGCGGTACCTGTCCAGCTTCGCGAACCCGCCCAGGCCGTCGACCAGCGACTTCTGATAGGTCAGCATCTCGGCGAAGCCCGGGTCCTTGGCGAGGTTCGACTTGCCGTCCGCGTCGAAGTACGTGTGGTCCCACTGCGACATGTAGTGGCTCGGGACGGTCTCGTAGCCGAGGTAGTTCGGCATGAAGCCGAGCCGCTCGTAGCCGTCGCCCTTCTCCTTGGTCAGCTTCTCGGCGACCTCCCTGAACTCCGACCAGGTCTTCGGAGGGGCGGTGATGCCGGCCGCCTTGAAGGCGTCCTTGTTGTAGTAGAGCCCGTACGCGTCGGAGAGCAGCGGCAGCGAGCAGCGCCTGCCCTCGAACTGGGTGTAGTCCTGGAGGACCTTGGAGAAGGTCTTGTCCAGGTCCACCTTGTCCTTCTCCAGGAAGGGCTTCAGGTCCGCGAGCGCGCCGGAGGCGCAGAACTTGCCGACGTTGGACGTGGTGAAGGAGGCGGCCACGTCCGGGCCGTTCGAACCGCCGGCACGCAGCGCCTGGTTGAGCTTGTCGTCGTTGATGTTGCCGACGACCTTCACCTTGATGGTCGGGTGGGCCTTCTCGAAGCGGGCGACGTTGTCCTGGATCGCCTTGACCTCGGAGGGGGCCGACCAGCCGTGCCAGAAGGTGATCGTGGTCTGCGCGTTCGGGTCGTCGCTCGCCTTGTTCTCGGCCGAGCCGGTACAGGCCGAGGCGAGGAGCGCGATCGAGGCGGTGGCGGCGAGCGCGACGGCGGCTCGGCGCGGGCGTACGGGCATGGCGAAGTCTCCCTGTGGCGGAGGGGGTACGGGGGAAGGGGGTACGACGAAGAGAAGGCTGGACGGCGCCGGGTGGTGAGCCGGGTGGTGCGAGCCGGGTTGTGTGAGCCGGGTGGTGCGAGCGGGGTTGGTGCGAGCCGGGTTGGTCGAGCCGGGGTTGTGCGAACCGGGTTGGTCGAGCCGGTTGGTGCGATCCGGGGTGGTGCGAGCCGGGTGGTGTGAGGTCCGCGGTCCTAGCGGGACGTGTCGAAGACCTCGTCGCGGGTGGTGGCGAGGGCGCTTTCCAGGGCCCCGCGCAGGACGGGGCGCCGTGCCACGTCCCCGAGGACGAGCCGGGGCCGGGAGGCGGCGAGCTCGGCCAGCTCGGACTGGACGCGCTCGCGCAGCGGTTCCCCGCCGGCGACGGTCACCTCGCCGGCCAGGACGAGGAGTTCGGGGTCGAGTACGGCGACGAGTGAGGCGAGACCGGTGGCGAGGCGCTCGGCGTACCGGTCGAGGAGCGCCGCGTAGCGGGGGTCGTGGTCGTGGTGGGCGGCGGCGTGGGCGAGCAGCCGGGACGCGGTGGGCACGAAGGGCTGCTCGGGGGTGTCGATGCCGAGCTCCCGGGCGATCCGGGGCACGGACTGGACGCCGGCGAGCTCCTGGAAACCGCCGGAGTTGGCCTTGGTGACCTGCCGTACGAGAGGGGTGCCGGGCACGGGCAGGAAGCCGACCTCGCCGGCGCCGCCGGTGAAGCCGCGGTGGAGCCGGCCGCCGAGGACGAGGGCGGCGCCGAGGCCCTCCTGGTTCCACAGCAGCACGAAGTCCTCGTGGCCCCGGGCGGCGCCCAGGCGCTGCTCGGCGACCGCGGCGAGGTTGACGTCGTTCTCGTACTCGAACGGCATCGGGAGCACCGCCGCCAGCTCCTCCAGCAGCGTGGGGGAGTGCCAGCCGGGCAGATGGGAGGCGTACCGCAGCCGTCCGGTCGCCGGGTCGAAGGCGCCGGGGGTGCCGATGACGAGGCGGTGCACCTCGGCACGGGTGATCCCGGCGTCCTTGGCGGCGCCGTCGAGGGCGGTGGTGACCTGCTGAAGGACGCCCTCCGACGCACGCCCCCGCGTTCCGAGCTCGAACTCGCCGACGACCTCGCCGGTGATGTCGGCGACGGCGGCGCGGATCCGGTGCGGGTTCACATCGAGTCCGGCGGCGAAGGCGGCCCGGGGGTTGAGCTCGTAGAGCTGGGCGCTGGGTCCCGGCCGGCCGGCCGTGGTGCCGGTGGCGAGGACGAGCCCGGCGGCTTCGAGCCGGGCGAGGAGCTGGGATGCGGTCGGCTTGGAGAGGCCGGTGAGCTTGCCGATCCGGGTGCGGGACAGGGTCCCGTGCTCCAGGAGCAGGTCGAGGGCGGCGCGGTCGTTCATGGCCCGCAGGACGCGCGGGGTGCCGGGGGTTCCCGGGGTCGTACCGGCCATCACGATGCACCTGCCCTTCGGCTCTGGAGGGGCCATTGTGCTGCCCCGCCGTCCGCTCTCCCAACTGCACTGTTAGGAAAGTTTCCTATTCGTTGGGAGGACCGTAGGACGGGCGTCACCGGGGCGTCAATACCCCCGCACGCACGACGCCCCCGAAGGCAACCAAAGCGTTACCTGCGGGGGCGTCGCGCGGAGAGGGGTGCTCCTTGTCGTCGGGGTGCTACTTGCTGAGGTCCGGCCTCGGCAGCGGGCTCGCCGCCGCGCCCTGCGGGGAGGTCGGCGAGGCGAAGACCGAGGGAGCCGCCATGCCCGCCGTCGGGTCCGCCGCGGACTCCTCCGCCTGCGCCGGGACACCGCCGACGATACGGATGCCGGCCGCGTCCAGCGCCCGCTTGATCCGCCACCGCAGCTCGCGCTCCACGCCCAGGGCCTTGCCCGGCATCGTCTTCGCCGAGACCCGGATCGTCATGGACTCCAGGAGCACCTCGTTGAGGCCGAGGATCTCCACCGGGCCCCACAGCCGCTCGTTCCAGGGCTCGTCCTTCGCCATGGACGCCGTGGCCTCGTTGATCACCGACTGCACCCGGTCCAGGTCCTCCGTGGGACGCACCGTGACGTCCACCCCGGCCGTCGCCCAGCCCTGGCTGAGGTTGCCGATCCGCTTGATCTCGCCGTTGCGCACGTACCAGATCTCGCCGTTGTCGCCGCGCAGCTTCGTCACCCGCAGGCCGACCTCTATGACCTCGCCGGAGGCCACCCCGGCGTCGACCGAGTCCCCGACGCCGTACTGGTCCTCGAGGATCATGAAGACACCGGAGAGGAAGTCGGTGACCAGGTTCCGGGCGCCGAAACCGATCGCCACACCGGCGACACCCGCGGAGGCCAGCAGCGGCGCCAGGTCGATCTTGAAGGCGCCCAGGATCATCAGCCCCGCCGTGCCCAGGATCAGGAACGACGCCACCGAGCGCAGCACCGAGCCGATCGCCTCCGAGCGCTGTCTGCGCCGCTCGGCGTTGACCAGCAGACCACCGAGCGCCGTGCCCTCCACGGCCTGGGCGGAGCGGTTCATCCGCTCTATGAGCTTGGTCAGGGCGCGGCGGATCGCCATCCGCAGCAGCAGGGCGACGACCAGGATGAGGAGGATGCGGAGACCGGTGTTCAGCCAGGTGGACCAGTTCTCCTCCACCCAGCCCGCGGCGTTCGTCGCCCGCTCCGCGGCCTCGTCGAGGGTGACGGGGACCTCTTGCGGATCGTCGGCGGTCAGCAGGGCGGACCAGGGCACGGAGAACCTCCAGGCGTGGCGTACGCGGAACATCCACACTAACGGGGCATCGGATGTGCTCCTGTTGCCCTGTTCGAGGGAGAGACGGACCTCACGCGGGGATGATCCGGGTGACGATGCCGATGTGGTCGAGAACACCTCAAGCCCGTTACCGGTACGTGGTGGCGCTCCGACCAGGCATGAGGAGAGACTGAGAGCAGTTCGTCCCGGCGCGAGCCACGCGCCGCCGGCGTATTAGGAGGCATCCGTGCCGCATGTCCTGGTCCTCAACGCGTCGTACGAGCCCCTCGGCGTCGTACCGCTCCGCCGCGCGCTCGTCCTCGTCCTCGAGAACAAGGCACTCTGCCTCGAGGAGTCCGGCGCCTTCCTGCACAGCGAGACCCGCGTCATCCCCGCACCCAGTGTGGTCAGGCTGAAGCGGTTCGTGCGGGTCCCCTACCGGGGGCCCGTTCCTCTGACCCGCAGAGCGCTCTTCGCCCGTGACGGCGGACGCTGTATGTACTGCGGTGGCGTCGCAACCAGCGTCGACCACGTCATTCCGCGCAGCCGCGGGGGTACGCACGCCTGGGAGAACGTCGTGGCGGCCTGCCGCCGCTGCAATCACGTCAAGGCCGACCGGCACCTGCGCGAGCTGGGCTGGCGGCTGCGGCACCAACCCGCCCCGCCGACCGGACTGGCGTGGCGCATCATCGGGACCGGACACCGGGATCCACGCTGGCTGCCCTATCTGCAGCCGTACGGCGCGGACGACGTGATGGCCCGGATCGACGCCGTCTCCACCACCCCCGTGGGGGCCGTGAAGACGGGTTGAGCCGGGCCTTCGTCGTACGGGGGCGCCTCGGGGAGGCGCCCCTACTCCGGCTGTCCGGGGTCCTTGGACTCGACCGGCGGGGCCACCGCGTACGTCTCCACCGACCACAGCGAGTAGCCGTACTCCGTCGCCCGCGCGTCGCCCTGGACCCGCAGGAAGCGGGTGTCCGCCGCGTCCATGCGGACGCTCTCCCGTCCGCCGCGCCCGTCGGCGACCGTCGCGGCCGTGCGCCAGGTGCGGCCGTCCGCGGAGACCTGGATGCGGTAGCGGGAGGGGTGCGCGTCCTGCCAGTGCAGGACCACCTGCCCTATCCGGGCCGGCCGGGGGAGCTCCAACTGCCACCATGCGCCGTCGTCGACGGGTGAGGACCAGCGGGTGGCGGGATCGCCGTCCAGCGCCGAGGCGGCCGGGAAGTCGGGCGTCTCGTCGCCGGAGGAGGAGGCCCTCGCGGCGCGCGCCAGGTCGGGGCCCGCCGTGCGGGGGAAGGCCCGGACCGTCAGGACCCGCTCCTCGCCCGCGAACGACACCGGCACCTGGTACGAGCCCGCCGGCACGTCAGGCGCCACCGACACCTCCAGCGGAACGGTCGTGTGCGTGCCGCGCGGCACCCGGGTCTCCTTCGGCAGCCGCACCGTGATCCCCTTCGGGGCCCGCGCCGCGAGCTCCCCGCGCACCTCGTCGGCGCGCCGGCCCGCCACCCGGACGTCCACCCGCTGCACGGGACCGCCGATCTCGGCGTCCGTCTCCTGCCGGGCCAGCTCCAGCTCGGCGCGCGGCTCGTCCGCGAACCAGGGCACCAGGGAGCGCACCTGAGGATCGGCGCCGTCCCACACCACACGGACCGCGTCCGCGCGCAGCCCCTTCACGTTCGCCTGCGTCCAGCCGGACGGGGACACCGGGCCCAGCGACCGCCAGCCCTCGCCGGGGACGTACGCCTCCACGCGGGCCGACTCGGCCGCGCCCGGCTCCGTCATCACCGTCACCGTCTCGACGGGCCGCGAACGCTCCAGCCGCACGGTGTACGCCGCCGGCTCGCGGTCCGCCCGCCGCCCGGTGCCCCGCTCACGGTCCGCGCCGGTCCAGGCCGCCGACTCCTTCGCGGCCCGCGCGAGGAAGGGATCCAGGACGCCGCTGCCGACGGTCACCCCGCTCGCCTTCAGGGCCTCCCGCATCGGCTCCAGCCGCAACTGCGCCTGCCAGGCCGCCGCGCCGTCGCCGCGGGCCTGCGCGAGCAGCATGTCGACCGCCGTCTCTCCGGCGAGTCCGTGCCGGGACAGCTGCTCCAGCCAGGGCCGTACCTCGTCGTCCAGGGTGCCGTCGGCGGTCGACGTCAGCTGCCCGGGCGCCTCGCGCATCACGGTGAACGCGGCCCGCAGTTCGCGTGCCGCCTTCTCCCGCACCGCCGGGTCCGGGCTCGTTCGGCTCCGCCAGAACGCGGCCATCAGCGGCTTCAGGTACGCCGACTCGCCCGACGGGTCGAGGAGCGAGGAGGCGTCGTTGGCGGCCAGGGCGCGCAGCGCCTCGCGGGCCGCCGGGTTCGGCCCGGCCAGCTCGTCGACGGCCGCATGCCAGGACTCCTGCGGCGTGTAACCCTTCGGGTTCCAGGCGTAGTCCGCGGCGGTGAAGAGCGGGATGCGGGAGACCGCCGCCTGCTCCATGGCGTTGGCGAGGAACGCGGCCGAACCCGCGGCCACGGCCGGCTCGCGGCCCATGGACGGGCCGAGGAAGAGCCGGTCACGGGCGTAGTCGTTGACCGGGTAGTTGTCCATGGTGACCAGCGGGTGGCGCAGCGCGTCGCGGGCACCGGCCAGTTCCCGGCCGGAGATCGTCCGGGGGACGGCCCCGACGCCCGTCCAGGCGATCCGCACCCGGTCGTCGAGCGCCTCGGCGAGCGCCGTGCGGTACTTCGTCGCGCCGTCCTGGTAGTACTCCGTCGGCATCAGGGTGAGCGGCTCCGCGTCCGGGTACCGGGCGGCCAGATGCCGGGCCACCGCGCTCGCCACGCGCGCGTGGGCGGAGGCCGCCGCCTCGGGCCCGCGGCCGAAGGTGTCCGCGTCCCTGGAGCAGTGCCACTCGCTGTAGCTGACGTCCTGGAACTGGAGCTGGAACGAGCGCACCCCCAGCGCCCACATGGCGTCGAGCTTGCGCGTGAGTGCCTTCACGTCGTCGTCCGAGGCCAGACACATCGACTGCGCGGGTGCCACGGCCCAGGCGAGGGTCACATGGTTGGCGCGGGCCCGCGCGGCCAGCTCGCGGAAGTCGGCACGCTGCTCCGCCGGGTAGGGCTCGCGCCACTGGGTCTGGCGGTACGGGTCCGCCCCGGGCGCGTAGAGGTAGCGGTTCTGCTTGGTACGGCCCATGAAGTCGAGCTGGGCGAGGCGCTGTTCCTGGCTCCACGGGCGGCCGTAGAAGCCCTCGGTCAGACCGCGTACGGCGGTTCCGGGCCAGTCGCGGACGACGACGCCGGGGACGGTCCGCTCGCCGTCGGAGGTGCCGTCGATCAGCTGACGCAGCGTCTGTACGGCATGGAACAGGCCGTCCTCGCCGACACCGTCCAGGGCGACCGTGTCCCGGCCCTGTACCCGGCCGGTGGCCAGCCGGTACCCGCCGCGCGGCAGGTCGGCGCGCTCGGGCACGCGCAGCGCCCGCAGGGCCTCCGCGGAGGCGGTGAAGCCCACGCGGAGCACGGTCCCGCCCCCCGGCAGGGAGGTGTGGACGGTCCGCACCCCCGCCGCCCGCAGCACCTCGCGCAGTGCGGCGACCGCGTAGGGGTCGGCGTCGGCGTCCGTGAGCAGGGTCACCTCGCCGCCGAGCGGCACCGAAGGGCCCGTGGCCCGCTGGGACTGAGGGCGCGGCCAGACCGCCGTCCCGGGCGACAGCCGCTCTTCGGTGTCGGGAGTGGTGACGGGGGAGCCCGGGAGGGCCGGCGTCGCCTGGGCGAGGCTCGGCACGCTGCCGCCGAGGAAGCCGCCGATCACCGCGGCGGCGACGGCCGACGCGGTCCGCCGTCTGTGCCCGAGGTGCATGGAGGACTCCTCTTCGCCCGTGGGGCTCCCGTGGTCACGAGAGGGTTACGAGCCCACCACCCGCCCGGCTGGGGTGTCAATGCAGGTGGTCGATGTGTCGGGTTTGCCAGGCGGTCTTTCGGCGAGGTGGCGCCCTGACGACAAGTTCCGCCGGTAAAACGGGGTGCGGTGGGTAGGGCTCTCGAAGCCCCACCTGTCGAGACGAACCGGGAGACCCCCGTGACCGTGACCGCCCCCCTCACCACCCCCATACGCGTACCGAAACAAGGCCCGCTCACCAGCGAACCGCCCCTCGCCGACGCCGCACCCCTCACCAGCGAGCCGCCCATGACCGAGGCGGCCCCCCTCACCAGCGAACCCACCGCACGCGCCACCGCGGGCGGCACGGAGTCCCCCGGAGTGTGAAGTGACCCTGGCCCGTCTCGCCGAACTCCATGGCGTCGCCACCGCGTACGAGCCGTCCGAGGGCGTCACCGTCCAGGTGTCCGACGCCACGGTCGTGGCCGTCCTCGGCGCCCTCGACGTGGACGCCACCACGCCGGAGGCGGTGGCCGCCGCGCTCCGGACGGCACAGCGGGCCGACGAGGACCGGTTGTTGCCCGCCACGCTGGTGCGCTGGCAGGACGATCCGCCGCGCCCGCCGCAGGACCTTCCGCCGGGCACCCGGCTGCGCGTCACGACCGAGTCGGGTGAGGTGGTGGAGGGCGCGGGCTGGGGCGGGCTGCCGCTAGGCGTCCACCGCGTCGAGGCCCTGGCCCCCGAGGGGCGCTCCGGCACGAGCACGCTGATCGTCGCCCCCGCGCGCGTGCCGCGGCCCGAGGGGCGGGTGTTCGGTCTGCTCGCCCAGGTGTACTCGGTGCTCTCCGCCCGCTCCTGGGGCATGGGCGACCTCGGCGACCTGCGCGAACTCGCGGCCTGGGCGGGCCGGACGCACGGCGCCGGGTTCGTCCAGGTCAACCCGTTGCACGCGGCGGTGCCCGGGGCGCCCACGGACCCCTCTCCGTACCGCCCCTCCTCACGCCTCTTCCCCGACCCCGTCCATCTGCGGATCGAGGACGTTCCCGAGTTCGGCTTCGTGGGGCCCGAGCACGGAGCCGAGGTGGACGCGGTCCTCGCCGACGCCGCCGAGCTGCGCGAACGGGTCCTGCGCAAGGGCGCCCTGATCGACCGGGACGCGGTGTGGGACGTCAAGCGCCGCGCCCTGGAGCTCGTACGGACGGTGGAACTCGGCCCCGGCAGACGGGCGGAGTACTTCGACTTCCTCGCCGAGCGCGGCGCCGCCCTGGAGGACCACGCCACCTACCAGGCACTCGCCGAGCGGCACGGCCACCACTGGCGCAGCTGGCCCGAGGAGCTGCGCGACCCCCGCTCCGCCGCCGTGGCCGTCCACGCCGACGACGAGCTGACCGCCCGGATCGACTTCCACTGCCGGCTCGCCTGGCTGACGGACCGGCAGCTCGCCGCCGCCGCCGAGGCGGCCCGGGAGGCGGGCATGGGCGTCGGGATCGTCCACGACCTCGCCGTCGGCGTCCACCCGGACGGCTCCGACGCCTGGGCCCAGCAGGACGCCTTCGCCGCCGGCATGTCCGTCGGCGCCCCGCCCGACGCCTTCAACGCCCGCGGCCAGGACTGGGGTCTGCCGCCCTGGCGCCCCGACGCGCTCGCCGCCTCGGGCTACGCCCCGTACCGCGGCCTGCTGAGGGAGCTGCTGCGGCATGCGGGCGCGCTGCGCATCGACCATGTGATGGGGCTGTTCCGGCTCTGGTGGGTCCCGGAGGGGTGCGAACCCACCGAGGGGACGTACGTCCGCTACGACGCCGAGGCGATGCTCGCGGTCCTCGCCCTGGAGGCCCACCGGGCGGGCGCGGTCGTCATCGGCGAGGACCTCGGCACCGTCGAGCCCGGCGTCCGCGAACGGCTCGCCCACCGTGGGGTGCTCGGCACCTCCGTGCTCTGGTTCGAGCGGGACTGGTCAGGCACGGGCCGCCCGCTGTCCCCCGAGGAGTGGCGCACCGACTGCGTGGCCACCGCCACCACGCACGACCTCCCCTCCACCGCGGCGAAGCTCTCCGGCGACCATGTCGCCCTGCGTCACCGGCTCGGGCTGCTCACCGGCGACCTCGGGAGTGAGCGCGCCCGGGACGCGGCCGAGGTCGCCGAGTGGCTGACGGACCTGGAGCTGCGCGGGCTGCTGCCGGAGGGCCCGGGCGACGAGGAGGCCGAGGTCCGGGCCGTCCACCGGTTCCTGCTGCGCACCCCGGCGGCGATGGTCGGGGTGTGGCTGCCGGACGCCGTGGGGGACCGGCGGCCGCAGAACCTGCCCGGCACCTGGGACCAGTACCCCAACTGGCGGCTCCCGGTGGCGGGCCCGGAGGGCCAGCCGCTCACCCTGGAGGAACTGGCCGCCTCCCCCCGCCTCCACCGCCTCCTCGCGGTGTTCGGTCCCCTCGCCGGTTCCCGTACGGCACCCCCGGGCGCGCGGCCCGTTTAGGTGTTCGCTACGTTTGCACCGTGGACAAGAAGAACGCCCTGCGCGCCGGTGCTGTCGCGGCCGGTACGACGCTGATGATGCTGCTCATGTCGTCCCCCGCGCTCGCGCTCACCCGCGACGACGGTGACGACCCGGCCCCCAAGCTGAGTGTCGTCGAGACCCTCGGCCTGTTCGTGGCCGCGCCGATCGTGCTGTTCCTGGTGATCGCCGGTCTCGTGATGGTGCTCGACAAGTCCGACAGGCCCAAGAAGGCCTAGGGCCCAGCCTCTTCCGAGGGCGCTGCGGAGGTACGGACGTACCGCCGCGGCGCCCTTGTCTGCGTTCACACGACCGTGGTCGCCAGGAGCTTGCGCAGCAGGCCCGCCAGCTGTTCCGCCTCCTCGGGCGTGAGCGCGGCCTCCAGGGCCTCCCGCTGCTGGGCGAGGCCGGCGCCCACCGCCTGGTCCACCAGCTCGCGGCCGCGCTCGCTCAGCGTCACCCGCAGCCCGCGCCGGTCGTTGGGGTCGGGGCTGCGGCTGAGCAGCCCGGCCTTCTCCAGCTTGTCGAGCCGGCCCGTCATCCCGCCGGTGGTGATCATCAGCGTCGCGGTGAGTTCGCGCGGCGAGAGCGTGTAGGGCTCGCCCGAGCGGCGCAGGGTCGCCAGCACGTCGAACTCCCCGAGCCCCATTCCGTAGGGCGAGTACGCCTTGTCGACGCGGCCGCGCATCCCGCCGGCCAGCCGGTAGATCCGCCCGAAGACGGCCATCGGCACCGTGTCGAGGTCGGGGCGGACGGCCGCCCACTGGTCGGTGATGGCGTCGACGGCGTCGTGGGCGGGGGTCTCGGTGCTGTCCATGGCGGCAGTCTCCTGATCGATCGACTCGACGGCAAGTAAGTCACTGGGCGGTAAGCCACTCGTAAGGAAGAAGCTTATGCGGAAGTGACTTGCAAATAAGTAGCTTAGAGCTAAGCTACTTATCACCAAGTCACTCGGACCCACTCCGAATCAGGGGGGACCTGCCATGTCCCGCAAGGCCGCCGTCATCGCCCTCACCGCGCTCGCCCCGATCTCCTGGGGCTCCACCTACTTCGTCACCACGGAGTTCCTGCCGCCCGACCGGCCGCTCTTCACCGGTCTGATGCGCGCGCTCCCCGCGGGGCTGCTGCTGCTCGCGATCACCCGCAAGCTGCCGCAGGGTGCCTGGTGGTGGAAGTCCGCGGTCCTCGGCGGTCTCAACATCGGCGCCTTCTTCCCGCTGCTCTTCCTCGCCGCGTACCGGCTGCCCGGCGGCGTCGCCGCGGTCGTCGGCTCGGTCGGCCCGCTCTTCGTCGTCGGCCTGGCCGCTCTCTTCCTGGGTGACCGGCCCACCGTGCGAACCCTGCTCGCGGCGATCGCCGCCGCCTTCGGCGTCAGTCTCGTCGTCCTGAAGGCGGGCGCGGCCCTCGACCTCGTCGGTGTGGTCGCCGGACTGCTCTCCGCCCTCTCGATGTCGGCCGGCACCGTCTTCACCAAGCGCTGGGGGAGGCCGGAGGGGGTGGGCGCGCTCGCCCTGACCGGCTGGCAGCTCACCGCCGGCGGCCTGATCATCCTGCCGATCGCCTTCCTGATCGAGGGCGCCCCGCCGGCCCTGGACTCCGCCAACCTGCTCGGTTACGCCTACCTCGCCTTCGGCAACACCGCGATCTCGTACTTCCTCTGGTTCCGCGGGATCGGACAGCTGAGCGCCTCCTCCGTGACCCTCCTCGGTCCGCTCTCGCCGATCAGCGCGGCCGTCATCGGCTGGGCGGCGCTCGGGCAGGCGCTGGGTCCGGTGCAGCTCGCCGGAATGGCGATCGCCTTCGGTGCCACCCTGGTCGGCCAGCTGACCCCGCGTACCGCCGCCGCGAAGAAGCCCGAATCGTTCAGCTCAGCTGAAAGGAATGGTCAGGAACTTTCGATGGACCTGGAGGTTTCCTCGGTGCGACGGTAGAGCCTCACCGACCGAAAGGACCACCGTGACGCTTCTGGAGCACGACCGCACCGAACCGAGAACGACCGACGAGCCGGCACCCGCGAAGAACCTCGCGCGGGGGGCCGGCCTCGGCGTTCTCCTCGCGCTCGTCGCCACGGTCGTCTGGTCCGGCAGCTTCGTCGCCACCCGGGACATGGCCGACTCCGTCCCGCCGGTCCAGGCCGTCTTCTGGCGCTGGATCATCGCCCTCGTCGCCGTCGCCCCCCTCGCGGCCCGGCAGGCGTGGCGACAACGGCAGCTGATCCGGCGTCACTTCGGCTACGTCGCCCTGGCCTCGCTGTTCGGTGTCGCCCTCTACAACACCCTCGTGCACCAGGCCGGACTGACCACCTCCGCCTCCAACATGGGCATGATCATGGCCGCCTCCCCGGTGATCATGGCGCTCTACTCGCGCCTGGGCGGCGAACGGCTCGGCGCCCGCCGTACCTTCGGGATGCTCCTCGCCGCGCTCGGTGTGCTGCTCCTCGTCGGCAAGGGCTCCCTCGCCGTCGACTTCACCGCGGGCGACCTGTGGATGTTCGCGGCCGCCCTGTCCTTCGCCTCCTACAGCGCCCTGCTCAAGCGCAAGCCGGCCGAGATCGGCGCCCTGCCCTTCCTCTTCACGACCTTCGTGCTCGGCACCCTGATGCTGCTCCCGGCCTACGGCGTCAGCCTCGCCGTCCAGGGCGGCTTCGACCCCACCCTCGGCACCGTCGGACCGCTCCTCTACGTCGGGGTCTTCTCCTCCGCCGTCGCCTTCTTCGCCTGGAACAAGGCCATCGCCCTCATCGGCGCGGCCCGAGCGGGAGTCGTCTACTACCTCCAGCCCGTCTGCGTGGCGCTGCTCTCGTACCCCCTGCTCGGCGAGGAACTGGGCATCGCGGGCGGCGCATGCATGACCCTCATCCTGAGCGGAGTCGCACTGGCCTCCGCACGGTCCCGTGCGTGAGCGGTCCACCGGTGGCCCCCGGTAGGTTGCGCCCCATGACCGAGTGGGACATCAAGAAGCTCCAGATCCTTCGTACCCTCCGTGATCGCGGCACCGTCACCGCGACCGCGGAGGCGTTGCTCATGACCCCCTCGGCCGTCTCCCAGCAGCTCACCAACCTCGCCAAGCAGCTCGGTGTGCCGCTCCTGGAGGCGCAGGGGCGGCGGGTCCGGCTCACCGATGCCGCGCATCTCGTGCTCCGTCACGCCGAGGTCGTCTTCGCCCAACTGGAGCGCGCCGACGCCGAGCTGGACGGCTATCTGCGGGGCGAGGTCGGGCAGGTGCGGGTGGCCGCGTTCTCGACGGCCGTACCCGCGCTCGTGGTCCCCGCCGTCCAGCAGCTGCGCACCGCGCACCCCGGACTCGACGTCCGGATCCGCGAGGCCGAGGCGTCCGAGGCGTACGAACTGCTCGGCGCCGGCGAGGTCGACCTGGCGCTCTCGCTCGCCGCGCACGCCCCCTCCGTCCGCGACCCCAAGTTCAGCCGCGTCCCCCTCCTGGCCGACCCCCTCGACGTCGCCCTGCCCGCCGGGCACCCGCTCGCGGACGCGCCCGGGCTGCGGCTCGCCGACCTCTCCGCCGAGCCCTGGATCTTCGGCGGCTCGGGCCCCTGGTCCGAGATCACCACCGCCGCCTGCGAGGCCGCCGGATTCGTGCCCGAACAGGCCCACAGCGCCGCCGGCTGGACCGCGATCCTCGCCATGGTCGAGGCGGGCATGGGGGTCGCCCTGGTGCCCCGGATGGCCTCCGCCGAGCGCCGCGCGGGAGTCGTCATGCGGGTTCTCTCCGCCGACCAGCCGCGCCGCCATGTCGTCGCGGCGGTACGGCGCGGGGCGGAGGAGGGGGTCGCGGTGGCCCGGGTGCTCGGCGCGCTCCGCCAGGCGGCCGCCCAGCGCGAGACCGTTCAGCAGAACTGACCCCGGCATCGTTCAGCAGAACTGAAAATACCTGTCGAAAACATTCGATGGACCCACCAGGTCCTCGGGGCGCACAGTCGACGCATGACCTTCGAGACGAGCCAGGACCAGGACCCGCACGCCAACGACGCCGCCCCCTACGGCGGAGCCGACCCGTACGCCGACTACCGCACCGGTGACTTCCCCTTCACCGAGCTGGTCGACCTGGCCGACCGCCGTCTCGGCGCCGGTGTCGTCGCCGCCAACGACGAGTTCTTCGCCGAGCGCGAGAACCTCCTCGTCCGCGAGCGCGCCGTCTTCGACCCGGAGCACTTCGGCCACAAGGGCAAGATCATGGACGGCTGGGAGACCCGCCGCCGCCGTGGTGCCGACGCCGTGAACGTCTTCCCCGCGCCCGAGGACCACGACTGGGCGATCGTCCGCCTCGGCGCCCCCGGCGTCATCCGCGGCATCATCGTCGACACCGCCCACTTCCGCGGCAACTACCCGCAGCGGGTGTCGATCCAGGCCGCCGCGGTGGAGGGCTCGCCCAGCCCCGAGCAGCTCCTCGCCGACGACGTGAAGTGGGAGGAGATCGTCCCGCCCACCCCCGTACGCGGCCACGCCGCCAACGGCTTCGCGATCGACGTCGAGCGCCGCTTCACCCATCTGCGCCTGTGCCAGCACCCCGACGGCGGCATCGCCCGTCTGCGCGTCCACGGCGAGGTCGTGCCCGACCCCGAGTGGCTTGAGCTGCTCGGCACCCTCGACCTGATCTCCGTTCTCAACGGAGGCGTGTACGAGGACGCTTCGGACAAGTTCTACTCCTCGCCGACCCAGATCATCCTGCCCGGCACCTCCCGCAAGATGGACGACGGCTGGGAGAACCGCCGCCGCCGGGTCCGCGGCACCAACGACTGGGTCCGCTTCCGCCTCGCCGCCCAGGGCGTCGTACGCGCCGTCGAGATCGACACCGCGTACCTCAAGGGGAACTCGGCCGGCTGGATCGCCCTCCAGGGCCGCAACGGCGAGACGGGCGAATGGTTCGAGATCATCCCCCGGACCAGGCTCCAGCCCGACACCCTGCACCGCTTCAAGCTCCCCGCGCAGGCCGTCGTCACCCACGTCCGCCTCGACGCCTTCCCCGACGGCGGCGTCGCCCGGATGCGGCTGCACGGCGCGCTCACCGAGCAGGGCGCGGCCGACCTGCGCGCCCGCTACGCGGCGCTCGGCGGCTGACACGCTTCCGCCCGGCGGGCGGCCGCGCGCCGACGCCCGCCCGCCGAGCGGACTCAAACGGACGAAGGGGCACCTCCGTGGGGGAGGGTGCCCCTTCGTCATTCAGCCGTCAGCCGTCACGCGGCGGCGGCGTCCGCCGCCCGCGCCTTCAGGGCACGTTCCACGCCCGCGCGGCACTCCGTCACCAGACGCCTCAGCGCCGGCGCCGGGTCGTTCTCCGCGATCCAGGCGTCCGTCGCGTCCAGGGTCTCCTGCGAGACCTGGATCGTCGGGTAGAGGCCCACCACGATCTGCTGGATCATCTCGTGGCTGCGGGTCTCCGAGACGCCCTTGATCGAGGCGAAGTACTTCGCCGTGTACGGAGCGAGCAGCTCACGCTGGTCGGTCTGCACGAAGCCGCCGATCACGGCCTCCTGTACCGCGTTGGCCAGCTTGTCCGACTCCACGACCGACGCCCAGGCCTCCGCCTTCGCCGCCTCCGTGGGACGGGCCGCCCGCGCGGTCGCGGCGTGCCGCTCACCCGCGGCCGTGGGGTCGCGCTGCAGCTCGCCCGCGATCTCCGGCTCGTCGTAGACGCCGGTCGCCGCCAGCCGCTGCACGAACGCCCAGCGCAGCTCGGTGTCGACGGCCAGACCCTCGATGGACTCGCGGCCCTCCAGGAGGGCCGCCAGCAGGTCCAGCTGCTGCGGGGTCCGGGCGGTGGCCGCGAAGGCCCGCGCCCAGGCGAGCTGGTGGTCGCTGCCCGCGTCGGCGGCGCGCAGGTGCGCCAGCGTCGCGTCGGTCCAGCGGGTCAGCCCGGCCTCGCGCCACTCCGGCGCCGCGTACAGGTCGAGGGCGGCCTTGACCTGGCCCTGGAGCGACTGGACCACGCCGATGTCGGTCTCCTTGGCGATGCCGGAGAGGACGAGGTCCAGGTAGTCGCGGGTGGCCAGCTCGCCGTCGCGGGTCATGTCCCAGGCGGAGGCCCAGCACAGCGCGCGCGGCAGCGACTCGGTGAAGTCGCCGAGGTGCTCGGTGACGTTCTTCAGCGACACCCCGTCCAGACGGACCTTGGCGTACGACAGGTCGTCGTCGTTGAGCAGCACCACCGCCGGACGCGTCTTGCCCTCGAGCTGCGCCACGTTCGTCAGCTCGGTGGCGGTGACGTCCAGTTCGACACGGTCCGTGCGGACCAGCTTCCCGGCCGCGTCCAGGTCGTAGAAGCCGATCGCGATCCGGTGCGGACGCAGCGTCGACTCGCCCTTGGCGCCCGCGGGCAGCGCCGGGGCCTCCTGCTTGACGGCGAACGAGGTGATGACACCGTTCTCGTCGGTCTCGATCTCCGGACGCAGGATGTTGATGCCGGCCGTCTCCAGCCACAGCTTCGACCAGGCCTTCAGGTCACGACCGGAGGTCTCCTCCAGCGCGCCGAGCAGGTCCGACAGTCGCGTGTTCCCGAAGGCGTGCGCCTTGAAGTACGCCTGCACGCCCTTGAAGAACTCGTCCTGGCCGACGTACGCCACCAGCTGCTTGAGCACCGAGGCGCCCTTGGCGTAGGTGATGCCGTCGAAGTTGACCAGCACGTCCTCGAGATCGTTGATCTCGGCCATGATCGGGTGCGTGGACGGCAGCTGGTCCTGGCGGTACGCCCAGGTCTTCTCCGCGTTGGCGAAGGTCGTCCAGGCGTTCGGCCAGCGGGTCCCCGGCACGGACGCCTGGCATGCGACCGAGGTGAAGGTCGCGAACGACTCGTTCAGCCACAGGTCGTTCCACCACTCCATGGTGACCAGGTCGCCGAACCACATGTGCGCGAGCTCGTGCAGGATCGTCTCGGCCCGGCGCTCGTACGCCGCGTCCGTCACCTTCGAGCGGAAGACGTACTGGTCGCGGATGGTCACCGCGCCCGCGTTCTCCATCGCGCCCGCGTTGAACTCCGGCACGAAGAGCTGGTCGTACTTGGCGAACGGGTAGTCGTACGCGAACTTCTCCTGGAACCAGTCGAAGCCCTGCCGCGTGACATCGAAGATGTGGTCCGAGTCGAGGAACTCGGCCAGCGACGGACGGCAGTAGATGCCGAGCGGGACGGTCTGCCCGTCCTTCTCGTACGTCGAGTGCACCGAGTGGTACGGGCCGACGATCAGCGCGGTGATGTACGTCGAGATGCGCGGGGTGGGCTCGAAGACCCACACGTCGTCCTTGGGCTCCGGCGTCGGCGAGTTGGAGATCACCGTCCAGCCGCTCGGCGCCTTCACGGTGAACTGGAAGGTCGCCTTCAGGTCCGGCTGCTCGAAGGAGGCGAAGACGCGACGGGCGTCCGGCACCTCGAACTGGGTGTAGAGATAGGCTTGGTCGTCGACCGGGTCGACGAAGCGGTGCAGCCCCTCACCGGTGTTGGTGTACGCGCAGTCGGCGACGACCTTCAGCTCGTTCGGGCCCTGGTGCAGATGGGCCAGCGCGATCCGCGAGTCGCGGAACACGGCGGCGACGTCGAGCGCGTGGCCGTTGAGGACGACCTCGTGCACGGCGGGGGCGACGAGGTCGATGAAGGTCTCCGCACCGGCCTCGGCGGAATCGAAGCGGACGGTGGTGACGGACCGGTAGGTGCCGCCCTCCTGCGCACCGGAGAGGTCGAGGTCGACCTCGTACGCGTCCACGGTCAGCAGCTTCGCCCGCTGCTGCGCCTCTTCACGGGTCAGGTTTGTGCCAGGCACCCGGTCAACTCCTCGGTTTCGTGACGTTTGGCTCATCCTTCCACGCCGCGCCTCAGCGCCGCACCGCACATTTCCAGGGTCCGTCGCCGCTGATCCGCAGCAGTCCGGGACCCGGTACGGGCGCGCTGACACGGACCTCGCCGATCTCGTTGACGAGGAGATCCTGGTCCTCCGCGTCGTACTCCGGCTCCCTCGGCGGGGTGTGCTGATGGACGGTGAAGTTGGACTCGCCGTGGTGGGAGAAGTCGAGGACACCGGGAGGCCCGTCGTAGACGACGAGGTCGTGCGCGTGGCCCTCGATTCGGCTGTCGAAGCGGCGGGCATGGGTGAGGGGGAGGACCCGCAGGGTCCAGGGGGTGTCCGCCTCGACCCGCAGCGACAGCGGCCGGCCGCGCGGGACGAGCGCGACGGTACGGGCCCGCACATCGTCCTCGTACGCCATGAGCAGGTAGTCCTCGGCCCGGCCATAGGCGTCGCAGGACTCGATGGTGGTGGAGATCGAGTGGTACGACTCGATCTCCAGGAGCGCCCAGCCCGGCGGGAGGGACGGGTCGCAGTGCACGGTCTCCTTGCCCCGGCCCTGGTGGACGGAGGGACGGAAGTCGGTCGAGAACGGGTCGGCCGCGACAGGGACCGGGGCGTGGGCCGGGACCGTCGCCGGCACGGGGGCCGCGTACCCGGGACCGGGGACGGGCGGCGGGGCGGGGGTGACGTATCCGGGGCCCGGGATGGGGGGCGGCGGGGCCTCCACCACGATGCCGAAGTCCGTCGCGAGGCCGGCGAGACCGGAGGCGTACCCCTGCCCCACGGCACGGAACCGCCAGCCGCCCTCCCGCCGGTAGAACTCGCCGAAGACGAAGGCCGTCTCCGTGGTCGCGTCCCCGATCGCGAAGTACGCCACCGGTGCGCCTGCCAGGTCCGTGACCCGTACGTCCAGGGACGGCACCTGCCCGAAGGTCCCGCCGTCCGCGGAGGCGGCGACGACCACCCGCTCGACGGCGGGCTCCACGCGCTCCAGGTCCAGCCACAGCCAGTCCGCGGCCGATTCGCCCGGCGCGCCGGGCGCCGACTTGCCCAGATGCCGCACCGTGCCCGTGGGGTGCTCGACATGGTTGTAGAAGACGAGATCCGCGTCCCCCCGCACCCGTCCACCCGCGTCGAGCAGCAGCGCGGAGACATCCACGTCGGGTGTCCCCGGCACGGCCTGCCAGGCGACGGCGACCTGGAGGACCTGGGCGGGCACCGGGATGTTGGCACCCTTCGGTATCTGGGTCATGCTGCGGATCCTGTCATCCCGAGGCCCGGCTTCGAACGCGTTGTCCGAATCCCGCCGGGGGACGACGCGGGGATGCCGCGGCGACGTCGTGGGGACGCGAAGCGGGGGCGGCCGGACACCGGCCGCCCCCGCATCCGTCGGATCCGATCAGGCCTGGCCGAGCTCCGCGGCGACGAGCTCCGCGATCTGCACCGCGTTCAGAGCGGCGCCCTTGCGCAGGTTGTCGTTGGAGAGGAACAGCGCGAGGCCGTTGTCGACGGTCTCGTCCACGCGGATGCGACCCACGTACGAGGCGTCCTTGCCGGCGGCCTGGAGCGGGGTCGGGATCTCGGAGAGCTCGACGCCCTCGGCGTCCTTGAGGAGCTCGTAGGCGCGCTCGACGCTGATGGGACGCTCGAAGCGGGCGTTGACCTGGAGCGAGTGGCCGGAGAAGACCGGGACGCGTACGCAGGTGCCGGAGACCTTGAGCTCGGGGATCTCCAGGATCTTGCGGGACTCGTTGCGGAGCTTCTGCTCCTCGTCGGTCTCGTGCGTGCCGTCGTCGACCAGGTTGCCGGCCAGCGGCACCACGTTGAAGGCGATGGGGCGGCGGTAAACGTTCGGCTCGGGGAAGGCGACGGCCTCGCCGTCGAAGGCCAGCTGGTCGGCGTTCTCGGCGACGGCGCACGCCTGGGTGCGCAGCTCGGCGACACCGGCCACGCCCGAGCCGGAGACGGCCTGGTAGGTGGTGGCGACCAGCGCGGTCAGGCCGGCCTCCTGGTGGAGCGGCCGCAGGACCGGCATGGCGGCCATCGTGGTGCAGTTCGGGTTGGCGATGATGCCCTTGGGGCGGTCCTTGATCGCGTGCGGGTTGACCTCGGAGACGACGAGGGGGACCTCGGGGTCGCGGCGCCAGGCGGAGGAGTTGTCGATCACGACGGCGCCCTGGGAGGCCACCTTCTCGGCGAGCGCCTTGGACGTGGCGCCACCGGCGGAGAACAGGACGATGTCCAGGCCGGTGTAGTCGGCGGTGGAGGCGTCCTCGACCGTGACACCGTCGACGACGGTGCCGGCGGAGCGGGCGGAGGCGAAGAGCCGCAGCTCGTCGACGGGGAACTTCCGCTCGGCCAGGATCTTGCGCATGACTGTGCCGACCTGACCGGTGGCTCCGACGATTCCGACCTTCACGGGGACTCCTCCGTACGTTTGTGCAGGCTGCTGCCGTCCATGATGCGTATGTCCCGGCCCGCCTTGTCCAATCCATTGTCCGAGGATCGGGACGGAAACGGCGACGTGAGCGGCATGACACGGCGACGGAGGCGGAGACGGGGAAGGGGCGGGCACCGGTTCCGGCGCCCGCCCCTCACTCGTACAGCGGTGTTACGGGGTGACCTTGCCGATCACCACACTGCCGGCGCCCGCGACCGTGCCGCGCGCGTTCAGCAGCTGGACCTCGCCGAAGAACTGCCGGCCCTCGGGCGCGGCACCGGCGACGAGGATCTCGGCACCGACCTTGGCGTTCGCGCCGTTGGCCAGCGGGTAGCTCTTCGCCCCGTCGACCTGGACGCTGCCGAGCGCGGCCGAGTAGTACACGTCCTTGTAGTCGAAGGTCGTGCCACCCTCGGCCTGCACCGAGTAGCCGTCGATCACGACGGTGTATGTACCGGCGGCCGGCTTGACCAGGGAGACGGCCTCCTCCGAGTCGCCGTCCGCGGCCTGGCCCACCTGCACACCGTCGCGCAGGACCGTCAGGTCGAGGTCGGCGGCCTTGTCGGAGGTGTTGCCGATCGAGATGTCGAGCCGGTCGACGCCCTCACCGATGGTGACGGTCTTCGTCTGCTGCTCGTGGTGCTTGATCGTCGGCGTCTCGGCCTTCAGGGAGCCCAGCGGGCCGCCCTTCAGCTTGCCGTCGAGGGCCGCGAACTTGTTCGTGACCGTCCACTCGACGGCGGCCGGGGTGCCGACCTTCGCCTCGGCGACGGTCTGCACGGCCGGGTCGAAGTCGGCGCCGAGCACCGCGACGTCCAGCTTGAACGGGTTGTCCAGGTCGGGCGACGTACGGCGGGACTCGACCTCGATCTCCCAGACGCCCGGCGTCGGGTTGGCGTACGAACGCAGGTCCGCACGGCAGCCGTTGCCCGGGTTGTAGTGCGGGTAGCACACGTTGGAGGCGGTGGACTCGAAGGCCACGCCGTACGGGTGGATCGAGATGAACCGGGTCTGGCTCTTCTCCTTCAGACCGCCGAGGGCGACCTCGAGGGTCTTCGCGCCCTGCGGCACGGTCACGAAGAACGACTTGTGGCTGTTGCGCTGGACCGAGCCGGACGCCGAGAAGGCGAAGCCGGGCGCGGCCAGGTCGCTCGCGACGACCGAGGTGGCGAGGATCTGCTTGTCCACGCCCTCGGTGCGGTCGTCGTCGGCCTCCAGGATCACGCTGTGCACACCGGCCGAGGTCGGCCGGGCCTGGATCTTGACGGTGACCGGCTTGTTCAGCGGCAGGCCGATCTCGTCGTCGCCGAGGATCCGGAAGGTGCCGTCGTTGTACTTCAGCTCCAGCTCGTGCTCGATGACCCGGTTCGGGCCGGTCGTGCGCGTGATGGTGACGTCGTAGACCTTCTTCTGGCCGACCTTCAGGCCGCCCTCACGGTCGTACACACCGGTGCCGGTGTGCGGGGCCGGGAAGATGGCGGTGTCGACCGGGGCCTCGACCTTGTACTCGTGCGCCGTGGCGCCGTCCTTGATCGACTCCCAGGCGTCGTTGATGTCGATCAGACCCGAGCCCTGCTCGTGGGCCGCGACACCGGAGATCCGGTGGGCGGTCGAGGTGAGCGCGGTGCGCAGGGTGAGCGGGGAGAGCTCGATGCGCTTCTGCTTCGCGGCGGAGAGCAGCAGCGCGCTCGCGCCCGCGACCTGCGGGGAGGACATCGAGGTGCCGTTGAGCATCCCGTAGCCGGCGGGCAGCGGGTAGCCCGACTCGGGCACGCCGGAGCCGGCCTGCCAGGTCGGGATGGTGTTCACGGCCGAGCCCGGACCGGTGATGGTCGGGGTGAAGCCGCCGTCCTCACGCGGACCGCGCGAGGAGAAGGGGAACATGGCGTACGACTTGGTGACGGCCGAGCCGTAGTTGGCCGCCCAGGTCGACTTGGAGATCGCCGCGCCGACCGAGACGACCTTGTCGGCCAGGCCGGGGTCGCCGATCGTGTTGATGCCCGGGCCGGAGTTGCCGGCCGAGATGATCAGCTGCACGCCGTACTGGTCGATCAGACGGGTGTAGAGGCGGGCGCGGACGTTGTCGCCGTCGTTCTGCGCGGGCAGGCCGCCGATCGACATGTTGACGATGTCGACGCCACGGTTGACGACGAGGTCCGTCATGCCCTCGGTGAGGGCGGTGTTGGTGCAGCCGCCGGTCCACGTGCAGGCGCGCGAGGAGACGATCTTCGCGCCGGGCGCGGCGCCGTTCATCTTGCCGCCGAAGAGGCTGTGGGCGGCGGTGATGCCGGCGACGTGCGTGCCGTGCGAGGACTCGACGACACCGATGTTGACGAAGTCGCGCTTCTGGCCGACCCAGGTCCCGCCCAGCGGGTCCATCGCGACGTCCTTGCGGATCTCGACGACGAACGGCGTCTTCTCGACGACCTCGGTGGCCGGGTTGTCGGTACCGAAGTAGCCGATCTGGTACCCGTCCTTGTACGGCTTCATCGGCGCGTTGTCCGTGAAGTCGTTGTTCTGGTCGGTGTCGACGCGGACGGTGCCGGCCGCCGGGTCGTACAGCATGCCGAACAGGTCGGCCGTGTCGCCGTCGCGGTTGATGTCACCGGCCGGGTCGCCGCCCGCGGTGATCGCCTCGTTGAAGCGGCTGAACTGGTAGGAGCCCTCGGGCGCCTTCCAGGACTGCGAGGAGGCGGTGAAGACGGGGCCGGCGACCGGGGTGATCTGGGCGCGCCAGGTGCCGTCGCCCTCGGTCAGCGGGTCGGTGGCGGTGACCCAGTCGACGATCTTGCGCTCGCCGGTGGTGGTCTTCTGCAGGGCCGGGTGGCCCAGGTCGACACCGGAGTCGAGGATGCCGATGGTCACGCCGCGGCCGTCGGCCTTGGGGTGGTCCTCGACGAAGTCGACCGCACCCGTCTCGTGGGACGGGTTGTACGGGTTCTTCGCCGGGGTGCTCTTGCTCGGGGCCGGGTACGTCGTGGTGACGGTCGTGCCCTCGACGGCACCGGTGGCGCCCGCGTCCGGGGTCGGGTCGTCCAGCTTGATCTCGGCCTGGAGGTCGATCGACTGGACGGAGGAGAGCTTGGTGGCCGCCGCGATCGCGGCCTCCGCCTTGGCGGTCGGGATGGTGGCGCGGACGTAGCCGAGCTTGTCGTCCTGCCTGCCGACCGAGGCGCCCTGGACGGCGTCGAGCTGGCCCGCGACCTGCTCGGTGGCGCCGGGGGCGGTCGCGACGAGGATGGTGACGTTCTTCTCGCCGGTCGCCTCGGCCTCGGTGAGGCGCTGGGCGTCGGTCGGGCCGAGCTTGTCGGCGGAGTCGGCGGACTTGACCGGAGGAGTGGTCGCCGGGTCGTCGGCGGCCAGGACCGGAGCAGCACCGGCCGCGATGAGCGCGGTCACAAGTCCGGCGGCGGCGGCGATACGGGCCGCGCGTCTGTGCCCGGGGGTCGAGCGCCCGGGTATGGAGCTCTGTGATTCGGGGGTGGTCATTTACATCCCTGTTTGTGAAAGAAGAGGGTCCGGATTTCGGTACCGGATGACCGCTCAGCCAATCGCAAGAGACAGGGGTTTGTGGAGAGTTGTCGACGGCGGTTTACGGCCGTGGCATACATCCGCCACCGCGCGAGACGCGCCACAGGGAGCGAATCGCCGCGAAGCGGGGCGACTCGACTCGTCCGAACCGCCGGTTAGTTGTCCTTTGTACGGGCGTAGTGGCGCGAGGCCTTGGCCCGGTTTCCGCACGTCGTCATCGAGCACCAGCGTCGCGTGCCGTTCCGCGAGGTGTCGAAGAAGTGCAGGATGCACGCGTCGTGGGCGCATGCCCGGATCCGGTCCGGCGCGGTGCGCAGCAGGTCGAGGTAGTCGCGGGCGGCGGTCCAGGCCGGCCCCCAGGCGGCGTCCTTGAACTCGGGTTCCTCGCCCGGCCCCTCGGGAGTGAGGGTCGCGCGGATGCGGCCGTGCCCGAGGACGGCGTCGACGCGCGCGATGGCGGCGGCGTCACCCGGGGCGTCGGCGAGGGCGAGCAGGGCGTCGCGGGCGGTGAGCGTGTGGCGCAGGGTCGTCGCGTCGGCGGCGAAGCGCCCGTCGAGCTCGTTCGAGGCGAGCCAGACGCCCAACCCTTCGGTTTCCGCGAGCAGGTCCCGGCGCACGCCGTCCGACATCCAGCGGGTGTTGAGCAGGTCGAGGGAGACAGGCTCGCCGAGCAGGGGCCGCGGGTCGGAAACGGTCATGGCGGACACCCTCCTCGAAGAACTAACCCCTCAAGGTTACGTGACCGGTTGCGCATCGAGTGGCTAACCTCTAAAGTCAAAGTGAGAGGTTAGCCAGTCGATCAGAGGGGAACCGCCATGTCGGCGATCGGAACGCTGAACACCGGCCACATCGGGCTGAACGTCACGGACCTGGAGCGCTCGCTCGGCTTCTACGCGGACGTCCTGGGCTTCGAGCTGCTCCGTGAGGGCAAGGAGGAGGGCCGGCGCTTCGCGCTCCTGGGGCAGGGCGGCCGGCTGGTCCTCACGCTCTGGCAGCAGGCGGAGGGCGCGTACGACTCGGCCCGCGCGGGCCTGCACCACCTCGCCTTCGAGGCCGAGTCGATCGACCGGGTGAGGGCGGCGGAGGCGGCCCTCAAGGAGCGCGGCACCTCCTTCGCCTACGAGGGCGTGGTCCCCCACGCCGAGGGCGCCTCCTCCGGCGGCATCTTCTTCCACGACCCGGACGGCACCCGCCTGGAGATCTTCGCCCCGACGGGCGCGGAGAGCACGGAAGCCCCGGTGGAGGGGGCTCCCACCTGCGGCTTCTTCTAGAGCCGGCTGCCCACCCCACCCCCCGTACCCGCACACGAAGGGCCACAAGGACATGGCCGCCTACAACGAAGGCTCCCTCGCCGTACAGACCCGCGTAGGCGTCCGCGACCTCGCCGCCCACGTAGGCCGATCCATCGGCACCGGAATCCGCCCCATCGCCGCCGCCTTCCTCGAGCTCCAGCCCATGCTGGTGCTCGGGGCGGCGGACGCCGACGGCCGGGTCTGGTGCTCGCTCCTGACCGGCACGCCCGGCTTCGTCCGGGCGACGGGCCCGCACTCGATCTCGGTCGCGGCACCCCTCCCCGTCCCCGACGGCACCCCCGACGGCACCCCCGTCGGAACGATCGCCCTGGACCCCCGCACCCGCCGCCGTATGCGCCTCAACGGCCTCGCCCGCCCCAGCGCCCGCGGCTTCACCGTCGAAGCGGAACAGGTCTTCTCCAACTGCCCGAAGTACCTCCAGAAGCGCGAGCTGTACGCGCCCGACACCACCACCCCAGCCGGCACCCCGCACCACGGCACCGCGCTCACCCCCGAGCAGGAGCGCTTCGTCAGCGCCGCCGACACCTTCTTCATCGCGACCGTCGCCCCCGACGGCGCGGACGCGAGCCACCGCGGCGGCCACCCCGGCTTCGTCCGGGTCGACTCGCCCACCGAACTCAGCTGGGCGGACTATCCCGGCAACGCGATGTTCCTGACTCTCGGCAACCTGGAGACCGACGACCGGGCGGGTCTGCTCTTCCTCGACTGGCACACCGGCACCACGGTCCGGCTGACCGGCCGCGCCCACACCGCGTACGGCCCCGACGGAGTCCGCACCACCCGCTTCCGTATCGAGCGGACCGTCGAGACCCCGTCCGCCAGCCCCCTGCGCTGGTCCCACCCCGAGTACTCGCCCGCCAACCCACCCCTGGACTCCTGAATGGCATCCGCCCCCGCCCGCCCCCACCCCCGTGCCATGACCACGGCCACCTCCGTCAGCCTCGCGGCCCTGCTCGCCCTCGTCGCCCTCGGCACCGCGCTGCACCAGCCGCTGCTGATCCCGCCCCTGGCCGCCAGCATGGCGCTCGTCGCCGGGGCACCCGACCTGCCGCTCTCCCAGCCCCGCTCGGTCGTCGGCGGTCAGCTGCTCTCCGCGCTCACCGGCTTCGGCGTCCTGCTCGTCGCCGGACCCGGCCTCTGGGGCGCCGCCCTCGCCGGCGGGCTCGCGCTCGGCGTCATGATGGCGGCCCGCACCCCGCACTCGCCCGCCGCGGCGACGGCCGTGATCGTCGCCCTTCAGAATCCGCCGTTCTGGAGCTTCCTCGCCCTGCTCGCCCTCGCGAGCGTGCTGCTCGTCGCCGTCGGCCTCGCGGGCGCTCGGGCCGCCGGGCGGACGTACCCGGCGTACTGGTTCTAACCTCGGCTCATGAAGCAGGAGTTGAGGGTGGCGGCCTACGCCGTGTGCGTCCGTGACGACGAGGTGCTCCTCGCCCGCTGGGTGGACAGGGCCGGTGCCAAGCGATGGACCCTGCCCGGCGGCGGGATGGACCACGGCGAGGAGCCGGTCGACACCGTCGTCCGCGAGGTCGAGGAGGAGACCGGATACGTCACCGAGCCGGTCGCCCTGCTCGGCATCGACTCCATCCGCCGCGGCCGGCTGCGCCGGCTCGCCGGACCGGGCGACTTCCAGGGGCTGCGGATCATCTACGAGAACCGGGTCACCGGCGGTGAGCTGCGCAACGAGGTCGGCGGATCCACCGACCTCGCCGCCTGGCATCCGCTCGCCGCCGTCCCCGACCTCGAACGCGTCGAACTCGTCGACATCGGACTCCAGTTGTGGAGCGAGCGACCCCCCGTCGGACGCTCCCGCCTCGCCGATCCGGCGAACGGCTGAATCTCGCTCAACCCAGGAAACGGCCTCAACCCGCCGCCCGAGGGCGAGGTCCCCTCCCGTGACCGCAGTACACGACAGGGGAGCTCGCACACGATGTCAGCCGTACGCACCGCACGCACCGTCCTCGCCGCCACCGCCGTGGCAGCGCTCACCGCCGGAGCGCTCGCCGCGCCCGCCGTCGCGGCCACCGCGCCGAAGAAGCCGGACCACACCGCCACTCAGCAGGCTCTCGACGCGGCGGTCCGGGCGGGCGTGCCCGGCGCCGTCGCCCAGGCCCGGTCCGGTCGCACCGGCTGGACCGGGACGGCCGGTGAGCGCGGCGGCCAGGACCGCTACCGCGTCGGTTCCATCACCAAGACCTTCGTCGCCACCGTCCTCCTCCAGCTTCAGGCCGAGGGCCGCCTCGATCTCGACGACTCCGTCGAGAAGTGGCTGCCCGGTGTGGTCCGCGGCAACGGCCACGACGGCCGCAAGGTCACCGTCCGTCAGCTCCTCAACCACACCAGCGGGATCTACAGCGTCACCTCCGACCCCGGATTCCAGGAGAAGATCTTCGGCCCCGCCTTCCTCGACCACCGCTACGACACCTGGACCCCGCGCCAGCTCGTCGCGATCGCGATGACCCATGAGCCGGACTTCGCCCCCGGCGCCGCCTGGAACTACTCCAACACCAACTACGTCCTGGCGGGCATGGTGATCGAGGAGGTCACGGGACGTCCGTACGGAAAAGAGGTCGAGAGGCGGATCATCAAGCCGCTGAAGCTGCGCGCCACCAGCGTGCCCGGGACGACCGTGACGATGCCGAAGCCGAGTTCACGGGCCTTCTCGAAGCTGTCGATCGACGAGAACGCGACGACGATCCACGACGTCACCGAGCTGAACCCGAGCCTCGCAGGCGCGGCCGGAGAGATGATCTCCGACTCCAACGACCTGCAGACCTTCTACCGGGCCCTGTTCAAGGGCAAGTTGCTGCCGAAGGCCGAGATGCGAGAGATGACGAAAGCCGTGCCCGTCAGCGCCGAGGAGCCGGAGTTCTTCTACGGCCTCGGGTTGATGCGGCAGAAGCTGAGCTGCGGCAAGGAGGTGTGGGGCCACGGTGGTGGCATTCACGGCTCCTCGTCGGAGGCCGTCGTCACCCGGGACGGCGAGCACTCGCTCGCCATGAACTTCAACGCCGACTGGGCGGGCGACAGCCGGACGGTCATCGAGGGCGAGTTCTGCGGCTGATCCGTCAGCGGGGCAGGACGACGACATAGGCGGCGGGCTGCCGGTCCGACGCGGCCATCAGGGCCGTACGGACCACAGTGGCCTGCTGGTCCATCGCCTCGCGCAGCTTGCGCGGGGTGATGTGGACGACCGTGATGCCGAGCCGCTCCAGGTGCTCGCGCTTGCGGGTGTACTCCGACCACAGCGCGTCGTCGTCCTGCCGCGGCGCCCGCGTGTCCAGCTCCACCGCCACCGCCTGGTCCGGCCAGTACGCGTCGAGGCCGCCGAGGTGCGGACCACCGGGCAGCCGCAGGTCCACGTTCCACAACGGGTCGGGCAGCGCGAACTCCCGCACCATCTCGTACAGCCGCTCCTCGGCGATGCTCCGGCCCTCCGCGAGGAGCGAGTCCACGGCGTCCACCACATGCGACCGGCCGAGCAGCCGGGCCCGGTTCAACTCCCGTACGACCGCGCTGGGTTCGCAGTGTCCGCCGCGGACGGCCTCGGTGAGAAGCCGGCGCACCACGTCCGCGTCGGTCAGGCCGGACACGGCGTCGGCGAGGGCCCGGGCGACCGGGGCGACCGGCAGCCCGGTGAGCTCCAGCGGCTCGGGCATGTCCTGGGTGCGCTCCACCCGGACCCAGCCGGTGGACCGCAGTCGGCGGGTGCGCGGCACCAGCACGTCGATCCGGTCCAGAGAGGTCAGCGGGGGAGCGGACGAGAAGCGGTGCAGGGCGAGCGCGGCGAGCCCGGTGATCATCGCGTCGGGGTCCTGGGAGGGCACGAGGCCGGAGCGGCGGGCGTAGAGGAGCGCGGCCTGCAGCCGCTCCTCGCTGGTGGGCTGTCCCGGGTGCGGCAGGAAAACGCCGGGCAGGATCTGCTGCCATCCGCCGCCCGGTCGGCAACGGGCGGCGATCTCCGCGCCGGACATCCCCTGGGCGCGCAACTGGGAGGCGGACAGGACGCGTTGGTGGTTCTCCGCGTGAGGGGGGAGGGGGAGCGGGCGGGGACTGATGGGGGTGTTGTGGTTCATGACGGGGGTCTTCCGCTTCCCGGGCCCTCGCTAACCGCTGTTACAAGCGCGTCACCAAACCGGGACAAGCTCGCCCTAAAGTACGCGCGTTCGAGTGCCGAAAAGGCCCGACCGCCGCTCCTCCCGTCATGGGCATACGTTCCGCAGGGGCCGGGGGAAACCCCGGCC
>NZ_JBHTTQ010000033.1:0-69709 GCF_042794475.1 Streptomyces sp. NPDC056527 | reverse complement strand
CGCCGCACCATGTGCGGCGGGCCCGACGTATATCTCCGGCACGGGCGAGGGCCTGTCGCGGGCGATTCGCCCACGCGGTCACCTGTGTGGCGCCACCCCCGCAGGGGCCGTGCGATTCAGGACACCAACTGGTCGATGCTCCGAGCTGTCAGCCACAGGCCGACGAACAGGGAGAGCGCGACGATCAGCTGCTCCTGGTGTTGCTCCAGCCAGGTCCGCAAGGAGTTCAAGCGGGCGTTCGCGACCGCGGGCGCCCGGATCACGTAGACCTCCATGACGATGAGGCTGAGCGTGGCCAGCAGACAGTAGGCGGTCAGCGCGAGCCAGTCGGCGGTGGTGGAGAGGTCCGCGTCGACGGCCGTCGCGGCGCCGGCGCCGACCAGTGCCCAGGGCTGCAGCAGCCATGCCAGGCCGGCTGCCGTGACCGGGGAGGCGTCGTCGATCCGGGCGGACCAGCGCGGCGGGCCGTGCGGGCGGGGCGGTCGGCGGTGCCGGTGGGCGCCGTACAACACCAGCGCCAGACCGATGGCGAGTCTCGCGGCGATCGCGGCGGTCGAGGGCACGCTGTGACGGGTCGGGGGCTGGCCACCGGTCAGCAGCACCACACAGGCGATCACCGCAATCAGGTTGGCCAGCCACGACAACAGGAACGCCAGGCCCTGGCGGACGCCGCGCCGCGAGGAGAGCAGCAGGATGAAGGCGCTGTTGTGCAACGGCCCCAGGGTGACGGCCATACCGATCACCACCAGGTCGAGGACCATCGGATCAGCCGCTCCTGGGTGTCAGGGCCGTCCGCCACCTGGGGACGGGCGGACCGGTCGGCAGAGTCGGGCGGCGCTGCTGCGGCGCCGCAACCCGACTCTGCAGGCGGCGGCCCGGCCGGTCAAGCAGGCCACGCCCACGTCTTCGCATGCATCGATCCAGGCCCCGGAGCTGTTTTCGACTGCCGCGTGGCAGGACCCGTAGGGGCGAGAAACTTGACGATCTCAAGTATTGCCGTCTACCGTGCTTATTGCTTGAAGTTATCAAGCTTACATGTTCTTAAGTAGTTGGGAATGGGATTCCGTGGCTCAGGCACAGAACAGGGCATCCACGCCGCCCTTCGGACCGACCGACTCCGCGCCCTCCGCCTCCCGCGCGGCCGAGCTCCTGTCCCGGCCCTTCGCGCTCAACGGGCTGACCGTGCCGAACCGCATCGTGATGGCGCCGATGACGCGGCAGTTCTCCCCGGGCGGCGTCCCCGGAGAGGACGTGCGGTCGTACTACGCCCGTCGTGCCGCCGCGGGTGTGGGCCTGATCGTCACCGAGGGGACCTACGTCGGCCACGAGTCGGCCGGGCAGAGTGACCGCGTCCCGCGGTTCCACGGTGAGGAGCAGCTGGCGGGGTGGGCAGAGGTCGCCGACGCCGTTCACGCCGCGGGCGGCGCGATCGTCCCCCAGCTGTGGCACATCGGCATGGTCCGCAGGCAAGGCGACGCTCCCTACGCCGACGCCCCCGCCATCGGCCCCTCCGGCATCCGTGTCGACGGCACCGAGGGCACCGGCAAGGCGATGACCCGGAGCGACCTGGACGACGTCATCGGGGCCTTCGCGGAGGCCGCCGCGGCCGCCGAGCGCATCGGCTTCGACGGTGTCGAACTGCACGGCGCCCACGGCTACCTTCTCGACCAGTTCCTGTGGGCGGGGACGAACCGCCGTACCGACGCCTACGGTGGCGACGCCGTGGCCCGCACGAAGTTCGCGGCCGAGATCGTGGCCGCGGTCCGCGCCACCGTCTCCCCCGAATTCCCGGTGATCTTCCGCTACTCCCAGTGGAAGCAGGAGGCCTACGACGCCAGGCTGGCCGAGACGCCGGAGGAGCTCGAGGCCATCCTGGCACCGCTCGCCGCGGCCGGCGTCGACGCCTTCCACGCCTCCACCCGCCGCTACTGGCTCCCGGAGTTCGAAGACTCGGACCTGAACCTGGCGGGCTGGACCAAGAAGCTCACCGGCAGGCCCGCCATCACCGTCGGCTCGGTCGGCCTCGACGGCGACTTCATCCGCGCGTTCGCGGGCGAAGGCGCCGACGTCGGCAGCATCGACAACCTCCTCGACCGTCTGGAGCGCGACGAGTTCGACCTGGTCGCCGTCGGACGGGCCCTGCTCCAGGACCCGCACTGGGCCGAGAAGGTCCTGGGGGACCGCTCCGAGGAGCTGAAGCCGTACCACCCGGCGGCGCTGCAGACTCTGAGCTAGGCGTATCGCCGCCGACCCCGTCGGCGGGATCGGATCTGCGCGACTTCCGACCATCCCCTACGTATCAGTGGCAGAGGTCATGCCCTCGTAGGTCGAAGGGCACCGGTTCCCACCGGTGCCCTTCCGTCGTTCCGGCTTCGCTCGTCGACCCGGGCTTCATCGGAGACAGGCGCCGGTGGAGGCGTCGTACGACTTGCTGAGGAGTCCCCGGTGGGCCCTGTAGCACTTCGGGATGACCCCGCGCCCGTACCGAGACGGACTTTCCGGCTCGCAGGGAACCTCAGCCTCCCCTCGTCGTCTTGATCACCAAGTTCGGCTGGAGGAGGGTTCTGATGGCAGGTCAGGTATGTGAAGCGGGACGGACGAAGGCGTCCGCGCCGGAGTACCAGGGAGTTCTCGGATCGATGTCGGTCAACGCTCCGTTGGCCGACGTGCTCGCCCGGGGCATCGAGGAGCTGCGGGCGGCGGAGCGAGCCGGTGACCGGCAGGAGGCGGCGCGCTGCGGGCTCGCGGTCGCGGAGGCATGCCGGAGGCTGGGGCGGATCGAGGAGGCCGATCGGGCGTGGAAGGCGAGCTACCGCGCGGCGCGCTCGGCCGGGCACGAGGGTGCGATGGCGTGGGCGCTGTGGAGCGGTGGCACGCTGGCCCGGCAGCGGGGGGCGTTCCCACTGGCGTACCGGCTGCTGCGGCTGGCGGCCGAGATGGGCGAGCGCGGCGGCGACATCGTTGTCCGGGGCTACTCCCTCGCGGGGCTTGCCGAGACGGGGCGCATACAGGGCGATTACGCGGCTGTGGGAAGGCTGCACGAGCAGCTGCTGGCCGAGGCCCGGCGGCGCGGTGAGGCCCGGCATACGGTGTGGGCGCTGGAGGGCATCGCGCAGATGCACCGCAACACCGGGGCCTACGACAAGGCGCTGGCGCTCTTCGAGGAGGCGGCCGAGACGGCGTCGCGCGCCGAGGACCGACGCGGGTGGGCATGGGCGCTGCGAGGGGTCGCCGATGTCGTGTCCGCGCGGGACGGGGACGTGGAACGTGCCCTGTCGCTGCTGTCGCAGGCGGAGGAGGCATGCCTGGAGATGCGGCTGTCCAGCGCGCTCGCCTACAACCACAAGATGCGTGGCAACGTGCTGTACCGGGCGGGCCGGTACGAGGAGGCCCGTGAGCTGTATACGCGGGCTCTTGAGGAGTTCCGCGAGATGGAGGAGCCGCGGGGGACGGCGCTTTCGAGGCTGGGACTGGTCAAGGCGCGGGCCCGGCTGGGCCGGGACGCCGCGCAGAGCGCCGGCGAGCTGGCGGAACTGCGCTCGGTGTTGGACCGCATCGGGCTGCGGCATGCCCGGGAGATGGTGGAGAAGGCCGCGGCGGAGCTGGGCGTGGGTCCACTGCCGGACGAGGCCGGAGTCGGGTCGGGGGCAGGGGATGCGGTGCTGCCGGCGGCCGGGGTGGAGGCGCTGCGGGCGGCCGATGCGGAGGGACTGCGGTGAATACCTCCCTGACAACGACGTCACCGGCGCCGACGCCGTCGACGGCTCCCGCGCCCACCGACTCACGGAGTGCGGCGGCCTGTGCCGTCGCGGCCGCGTCCCATGGCCGCCACAGCACTGTGCCCGGTGTCGTAGCGCGCTGTCGTGAGCTGGTGCGGCCCGCACTGGTGGAGGCGGTGGGGCGCCTGCATCCGTGGACCGGCGAGATGGCGGCGTACGCGCTGGGCTGGAGCGATGCGACCGGCACGCCGGATCCGAGCGGCTCCGAGGGGAAGGGAGTGCGGCAGGCGCTCGCCGTGCTGGGGGCCGAGGCAGTGGGAGCGGACGGGAGCGTCGCCGTCGCGGGCGCGGTGGCCACGGAGCTGGTGCACACCTTCTCCTTGCTCCACGACGACATCATGGACGGCGACGGCCTGCGACGGCAGCGACCGGCGGTATGGAAGGCGTACGGCACCGGCCCGGCCGTCCTGGCCGGCGACGCCCTCCACGCCCTGGCCGTGCAGACCCTCGCCGAGGCGCCGAGCCCCTGGGCAGCGGGCGCGGTCCGGCACCTGTGCGGGACGCTCCACGCGCTGGTGTGCGGGCAGGCGGACGATCTGCGCTTCGAGCAGCGCCCATGGACCGGAACCGGTGCGGTGGAGTTGGAGCAGTACCGGTCGATGGCGGAGCAGAAGACCGGGGCCCTGCTGGGGAGTGCGATCGGGCTCGGGGCGGTGCTCGGCGGTGCTCCTGCCCGGACCGTGTCGGCACTGGAACAGGCCGGGCGTCACCTGGGCATCGCCTTCCAAGCGGTGGACGACCTGCTCGGCATCTGGGGTGACCCGGCGGTGACGGGCAAGCCCGTCCACAGCGACCTGCGGCAGGGCAAGAAGACCTACCCGGTCCTCGCCGCGCTGGCCACGGGCGGAACGGCCGCCCGCGAGCTGGCGACGCTGCTGGATTCTCCCGGGCGACTGCACGGCACGGCAGTGGCACAAGCCGCTGTGCTCGTGGAGGAGGCGGGCGGGCGGACCGCGACCCGTGACGAGGCGCGCCGACACCTGGACGCTGCCCGCCGGGGCCTGAGGGAGGCATCACTCGAGCCTCAAGGCGCCGGGGATCTGGATGCCTTGTTCACGTACGTGCTGGACCGTAGTTGGTGATGAGCCGACACCACATGCGCCGGAAGGGGTGTGCCTGTCGCGCACACCCCGTCGGCCCGGCGCGTGATGCGGTGGGGCATGCGGGAGCGATCGGTGCCTCTCGGCTACGGGGTTCTGGCCCGCTAGAGCTGGTGCCCGAATCCCGCACTGCGCAATGAGGCCCTCGGCGGGGAGCAGGACGGGCCTGGAGGGCGCTGCGGCTAGTGTGTGTGACGGGCTCGGGGGGAAGTCGATCTTTGGGGGACACGTGGGCCGCAGCAGTTTGCCTGTGGAGAACCGGGGCGACATCGACCTCTGTCTCTTCATCGAACCGTACTGCGAGGACTACTGGTTGAAGCCCGGGGAGGCACTCACGGTCCGTTCCGAGGCGGAGGGGATCGATGTCTGGTTCGACACCTCCATCTCGAAGGGCTGCATCACCGTGTGGCTCTACGAGGACGGTGACCCCTACAAGATCGTGGGCGACTACGCCGTCGTCGATGCGAACGGCAATCGCCTGGATTCCGGACATCAAAGGCCCCAGGACCAGCGTTGGTCGGCAGCCGGCCCCATCATCGACTGACGCCGAAGGAGCTACGGGACAGCCGCTTGGGGTGTCTCTCTGTTTCGGCCCCGTCCTGATCGTCAACTGCTCCGGTGCGGTGACGGGCCCGCGTGTATTGGGCGTGTCGGTCGGATCAGGAGGCTGTCGCCCAAAGGATTGTGGCGGCCGGAGGAACGGCCTCGAAGACAACTCCGACCGCGATAGCGAAACGGGACGTGGTGTGGCCAGAAGACGAAGGGCGCGACGGGGTGTCGGCGCTGCGGGTGTGGCGGTAGCCCTCATCTGGGGCTGCGCCGCCGCTGGAGTCGCCCAGCCGTCCGAAGTGACACCGGGTGGCTTCGAGCGGGCGGCCGAACAGGCGGCAGCAGAGTTCGGTGTGCCGAAGGAAGTGCTTCTCGGCGTCAGCTACGAGTCCTCCTGGTGGGAGGGCAACCATGGCCGCCCGAGCACCAAGGGCGGCTACGGCCCGATGCACCTGACAGACACGACGTCCGGGAAGACGTACGCTCACCGCCCGGGCGAAGGGCCGGTGGATGCCACGGGCACCGACGACCCTTCCGAGCACACCCTGCAGGCCGCCGCCGCAATGATCGGCGTCGCACCCCAGACGCTCAAGAGGGACGAACTGCAGAACCTCCGAGGGGGCGCTGCTCTCCTCGCCTCGTATCAACGGCAGATCACCCGTGAGTTCTCGCCGGATCCAGGCAGCTGGTACGGGGCTGTGGCACGGTACGGCCAGGCCGCCGACACCGCGACGGCCGGACAGTTCGCCGACGGCGTGTTCACGGCGATCCGCACCGGTCGGCAGCGTGTGCGCGAGGACGGCCGGACGGTGTCGCTGTCGAAGAGGCCGGACGTCCGTCCGTCGAAGTCACAACTCGCCTCCCTGAGGTTGCGGACGCTTCCCGTAGCGGCGGTGCCGGAGTGCCCCGACGAGCTGAACTGCCGGTTCGCTCCCGCTGCCCCCTCGAACTACCAGGTGTCCGCGCGGAACTCGAACGGCATGGACGTCGACTTCATCGTCATCCATGACCTCGAAGGGTCCTACGACGGGGGAATCAGCTGGTTCCAGAACCCCGTCAGCGGGGTCTCCGCGCATTACGTGATGAAGGCCGACGGCAGTGAGGCGACGCAGATGGTTGCCACCAAGGACATCGCCTTCCACGCCGGAAACTACTGGGTCAACCTGCACAGCGTCGGTATCGAACTGGAGGGGTACGCCGCCCAGGGTCCCACCTGGTTCACCCCCGCCCAGTACAAGGCGACTGCCGCGCTGGTGGTCTACCTCGCAGGGCGCTTCGACGTCCCACTGGACCGCAAGCACATCATCGGACACGACAACGTCCTCCCGCCGAGGCCGGCCCGCGCGCCGGACGCACACTGGGACCCCGGCCCCTACTGGGACTGGGAGAAGTTCATGGCTCTCCTCGATGCCGATGCCCCCCAGAAGCTCGGGACGGAGGGAGGAGCCGGAGGGGAGAGCATCGGGATCGGACAGGCGGTCATGATCGCCCCGGAGTACGGCAAGAACTCGCAGACAGTCACGGTATGCGATCCGAAGTGCCATACCCAGACCCAGCCTTCGAACTTCCTCTACGTCCGCGCGGCGCCCGCCGACGATGCCCCGCTCGTATCCGATCGCGCCCTCCATCCGACCGGGGCGGCGGGAACCAACCGCATCGACGACTGGGGAGCCACCGCGATGTGGGGGCAGGAGTTCGTCGTCGCCGACGTGCGAGGGGACTGGACGGCCATCTGGTTCAGTGGGCAGAAGGGATGGATCCACAACCCTGCGGGCATCCACACCCGCCCCGTCCCGGACGCGCGGATCGTCCGTCCCGCGAGTGGGGCACAGTCTGTCTCGGTCTACACAACGGCTTACCCTCGCGTCGACGAGTACCCCCAGGGAGTGACTGCGTCGGAACAGACGCGGTTCGACATGTACGCGTTCCCCCAAGGGCAGGCGTACGTCGCCGCTCGCACACCGGTGGGCGCCGACGACTTCTTCCCTGCGACACCCACGCGCCCGGAGGTCGTGGTCACTGGGGACCAGAAGTACGACGTGATCCAGTACAACCGCCGTCTTGCCACCGTGAACCACGCGGAAACGCTCCGCTGACACCCGGATCCGCGAGTCCACCTCGGCTCAGCTGGTGAGGTGCCGTCGGACGAAAGGCGTCGTCAGCAGGATGAACAAGGCAAAGGCGAGCAGCCGTTGGAGGCCGGGCTGAGCGGCGAGGCTGCTGTGCTGGATGCCATAGGCCGCGTACCAGTTGGCGGCGAGGTCGGTCGCCATGATGACGCAGGCGAGATCGATGCCTCGACGCTTGCCGCTGATCAGGAACGCGGCTGCGAGCAGGTCGAGGAGTGCCAGCGAGGACCAGTAGAGGTTGAGCCACTTCGGAGCCCAGTCGTACGCCTGAAGGCCGTGGTGGAGAAGGTCGGTGACATGCACGACGGCACCGACGAGGAACAGGCCGGCTGCAGCGACACATACTGCTACCGCACGGAGTGGGGTGCGGTACATCCATGCGATCACGTCTCGGATCGTCCCAGCCGTCGGCGTGTCCCGTCAGGCAGTTGACGGAAGATGATCTCCCTTCGCTGATCGCGGAGGTCAGCCGGACCCCTGCTGGAGCGGACCAGCCACCGTTTCGATGGGCAACGGCGGCCACTTCGGTTCCTTCCGGGTGAGGCGTGCCAGCTCCTCCGGTGGTTCGGTACCGTCCCGAACGGTCGTGACGTATGCCTTTGCTTCCTGCAAGCTCATCCGCGGTGCCTGCTTGCGCAGGTGGTTCATCGCGGCCACGACGCCGGCGGAGTGGACGAGCGCGCGAACATCGGAGGCGAGTGGATCAGGTCGCCTGAGGCCCTTCGTCTGCAGGAGGTACTGCTCCTCCCACCCCTCGTCCTCCCACCCTGCGGCGGGCACGTAGTGGATGCTCCCGTCGTTCCGGTCCACCAGGTAGTGACCGCCGACAAAGCTGCCGCGCGTCTCACGGGCGAGGGCCTGTTCCGCCGAGCGCCAGAAGACGAGCCAGCCGACCGAGCTCTCCTGTACGTGGTAGATGTCCGGCGTGGGCGGGAGCCCACTCCAGGGCCACGTTGGCAGCTCCCTGACCAGGAAGGACTCGATGAGCTCGATGGCGTGTTCCTTGGAGATCACGATCTCATCATTCACCACGGGGCAAGTGGTTTGTCAGGCATACGCCGCCGGCGATGCTCGCCGCTCGAGACGCCCGTCTTTCTATCTCCAACCTGCGTTGTTCCTAGAATGGCCGGGTGAAGGACATCGATGCGATTGCCGTGTTGCAGGATCCGGTGCGGCGCCGTCTGTACGAGTACGTGGCGGCGCAGGGCCGCGAGGTCGGCCGCAATGAGGCTGCCGAGGCGGCCGGGGTGGCGCGTACGCTCGCTGCCCATCATCTGGACAAACTGACTGAGGCCGGGCTGCTGGAGAGCGCGAGTCGCCGTCTGACGGGCCGCTCGGGGCCGGGGGCGGGCCGTCCCGCCAAGGTCTACACGAGGTCGCAAGCGGAGCGGTCCGTGTCGCTGCCCGCTCGCGACTACCGCACCGCCGCCGAGCTGCTCGCCGAGGCCGCCGAGGAGGCCGGGCTGGACGCCGGGCTCTGCGCGGCCGCGCGCAGTCGGGGCGAGGCCCTGCGGGGATCGGCCGCGCCCTGTGGCGGACTCGAAGAGGCCATGGAGATGCTGGCCGCCCGCGGATATGAGCCGCACGTGGAAGCCGTCGGGGGTGTTGAGGGGGTGGACCACGAAGCCGCCCGCGTCGTTCGTATGCGCAACTGCCCCTTCCATGCCGTCGCCGAACGCTTCCCGCCGCTCGTCTGCGGCATGAACCTCGCGTTGTTGGAGGGGCTGCTCGGCGCGGACGGTCCCGTCCGCGCGCGCATGGACGCCCGCCCGGGGGAGTGTTGTGTGGTGGTCGAGACTTCTAAAAACAATGATGATTGACATAGAAAACCGGGCCGTGCTGGGATGAGGCCATGACCGCATCCGTGCATGCCGCGTACCACCTCGCCCAGCTCAACATCGCCACGCTCCGCTACCCCTTCGACGACCCACGCGTGGCGCCCTTCGTCGAGATGCTCGATCCGGTCAACACCGCCGCCGACGGCGCGCCCGGCTTCGTGTGGCGGCTCGTGGAGGAGGGGGCGGCCGACGCCACCGGCCTGCGTCCTGCGGGCGAGGACGTCATCATCAACATGTCCGTGTGGGAGACCCAGGAGGCCCTGTGGGACTTCGCCTACCGCACCGGGCACCTGGAAGTGATGCGGCGCCGCCGCGAATGGTTCGAACGGCACGTCGAGGCCCACATGGTCCTCTGGTGGGTCCCCGCAGGTCACCTCCCCACCGTCGGCGAGGCCCTGGAGCGACTGGAGGACCTGCGGGCGCACGGACCGTCCCCGCGCGCGTTCACCTTCGCGTCCTCCTACACCGCCACCGAGACCGCCCGACACCTTCAGGACGTGCCGCCGGCGCCCTTCACGAGTACCGCGCTTGACGACAGCCCGGGCCGGGGCTGAACTGGATTCATGGACGCTGCGGCGACTCCGTCCCAGGGAGAGCAGCGATGACTACGATGGACACATTCAACCTCCTGCAGCCGTACAAGATCGCCGAGGAGACGTTCGTCATCCCGTGGGCCCTTGAGGCCCCGCCGGTCGGCCACTTCCCGATGAACTCGATGGTGATCCGGGGAGCCGAACCGGTCCTCGTGGACACCGGGGCACCAGCGGTGCGCTCCCAGTGGCTGGAGGCAGCCTGGTCCGTCGTGGATCCCCTGGACGTACGGTGGATCTTCCTCACCCACGACGACCGCGACCACGCCGGCAACCTCCTCGCGGTCCTCGCGGAATGCCCCAACGCGACCCTGCTGACCACATGGTTCTCCGTCGGCCGCATGGCCGAGGAGTGGGAGACTCCCATCAACCGGTGCCGCTTCATGACCGACGGCGACACGATCGACGCGGGCGACCGCACCCTGGTCGCCAAGCGACCGCCCCTGTACGACAACCCCACCACGCGCGCCCTCTTCGACCCGAGGACCAACGTCCTGTGGGCCGTCGACACCTTCGCCACGAACGTGCCGACCCCCATGCCCGAAACAGCGGCGATGTCGCCGGAGGCATTCCGCGACGGCCAGTTCTTCGGCGGACGCCTGGTCTCCCCCTGGGTCGCCCTGCTGGACGCCCAGAAGTTCGGGGCGGTCGTCACCGACTTCCAGCACCTGAACGCCGAGGTCGTCGCCGGCTGCCATTGCCCGGTCCTCCGCGGCCCCCAGATCCCCGAGGCCTACGACCTCCTCCGCCGGCTCCCAGAGATCCCGCCGTGGGCAGAGTTCACCCAGGCCGACCTGGACCAGTGGATGGCGGCTGCCGAGAGCTCGGTTCCGCCGGAGCAGCCGCGGCCGTCGGGGACGTGAGACACGCCCTCAGCCTGATCCGAAAGGGACGCCCTGGCTCCGCGGACGACAGCTGTCGACTCTTCGTTCGCGGCTGCGTACCGAACGAGAGCCGGGCCGAGTTGGCCCTGCCTACTGCCCTCCCTTGGTGGGCACCAGGTCGAAGTGGTCGTCCTGGTACTGGAAGAGGAGGCAGTCCTCTCCCTTCTCGCATCCGCTCAGGTGCGGCTTGTCCGCAGGGAGGCGGTAGTAGGAGCCGGCCGGGTATTCGACGCGCACCCCGTCGATGTCCGCGTAGAAGGTGCCCTTCAGGACGACCGTCGGCAGGTCCTGGCTGTGGACGTGCATCGGATTGTCCTTCCCGGCGGGGAAGGACACGAACGCCTCGTAGCTGCCGCTCCCCGCAAGATCGCCGCGCACGTTCGCGTACTTCACACCACCCGATCCAGGGAGTTCTTTCCATGTGAGGCTGGAGGAGGGGAAGGAGAGGAATGCGGACGAGTCCTTGCTCGCCGCCGGGCCGGCCGACGCAGTAGCCGTCGGGGATGCCGCCGTAGCCGTGCTGTTGCCCTCCTTGCTCCCCTGGCCGTCCTTGGCCTCGGCGCCGGCCGAGCAGGCTGCCAGCAAGGCAACCGAAGTCATGGCAGCCACAACCGCGGTGATGGTCCTTGCCTTGGCGTACATGGATGTCTCCTTACGGGTCGGGTTCTCAGGGCTCACGCCGAAGGAGCGGAAAGCGAATCCGTGGAGCCGTCCACGATTCCCTTCCTCGCTGCGCGGCGAGCCCGGTACGGCCTCCATCGTCAGTTCTGAACTGCCGGGCCGCCATGACGAATCACCTGCAGATCCGGACATGCGACTGCACCGCGGGTCGGCGCGGGGAGGGCAGCCGGCGGTCTCCTCGGAGGGCATGGCTGGCGGCAGTCAGGTACGGGAGTGCTGTGAGCTACGCGGTCGTCACCAAGCCGTGCGACCGGCTCGACCCGCTCCCGGGGGAATCCCTCTCACGAGGGGGAGGACGGCAGCCGTACGGTCTCTGCCCAGGCCGGGGGTTGGGGTGCGTCCTGGCCGATCAGGGCGACGATGAGGCGGCAGGAGACGGGTTCCGGGGGCCAGGGGGTGTACCCGTCCGTGAGGACGACGACGATGTTCGGCGGGTCGGGTGCGGCGAGCGCCGTCTGGATGCCGACGGTCATGTCCGTCCCACCGCCGCCCGCAAGCTCGACCTGGTCCACGGAGGTCACCCTGGCGACGGCGTGGACGTCGGCGTCACAGGCCAGGACGGCGACCCGATTGCCGCCGACCCCCACCTCGCGCAGGACGCCCGACACCTCGGCGAGCGCGGCCGCCAGATCGTCCTCGCCCATCGATCCGGAGGTGTCGACGACTATCGCCACGCGCGGCAACGGCCGGCGCAGGCTGGGCAGTACCACGCGGCCGCCAAGGGCCGGAGTACGGCGCGACGGGCGACGATAGGTGTAGTCGACCGCACCGCCTGCCCAGGCGGCGGCCTCGCGGACGGCGCCGGTCAGCGCCTTGCGCCAGTCGACGGTGGGCTCCAGGACCTCCTCCGCCCAGCGCCGCCAGCCCGCCGGAACCGAACCCCGGGAGCGCTGGTGGGCACGGACGGCCTGGGCGGTCTGGCGGCGGAGGGCCTCGGCCTCCACGGGGCCCACGCCGGCCACTCCGTCACCGCCGCCTTCCCCCAGGTCCCAGGGTGACGGGACGCCGTGCGCGCCGGACCCGCAGTCCACCGGATGGAGAGACGTGGCCGGGATGCCGGGCAGGTACTCCTCGAAGAGCCGGCCCGCGCTCAGCGCGAACAGGCGCGGCTCCATGCGGCCTTCGGGCAACCGCAGTCCGTCGGAGAGCAGGTCGTCGTTGATCTCGCAGTCCTGGGCGATGTTGACCCGCAGGCGGTCGCGCTGGTCGGCCGCGGGCAGCTGGTCGGCCCGCCCGTGGTGGTCGCGCAGGAGGTGCGACGCTTCGTGGATCCACACCCCCGCCAGCTCCTCGATGTCCGTGGCCTCGACGAAAGCGGGGGCGACGTAGCAGCGCCAGTAGCGGTCGACGGCCATGGTGCGTACCTGTCCCGAGGGGACGACCGTCAAGGCGTAGAGGGCGGAGGCGAGGTACGGGCGTGCCTCGGCCGCCTTGTAGCGCGCGGCCAACAGCTTGGCACGGTCGAGCCCGTCGGCCGGCCCTCCGATGGCGGTCATGGGGTGACGCCGCTCAGCGCGCGCCCGGCAGGGCGCCGGCGAGCTGGAGCAGTTCCAGGAAGGCGTCGATCCCGGACGGGATCGGCCACTCGGGCTCGCGCATCATGGCAAGGTCGCGGGCTGCCCGCGCGGCCACGTCGGGTACGCCGGCGTCCACGGCCTTGGCGAGTACGTCCCAGCCCGCTTCCCAGCGGGCTTGGGTGGGTTCGCTCTGCACGGCGGCGACCACGGCGATGAGGAAGGCCAGTTGGCGGTCGCCGCGTTCGGGCAGCGCGAAGGCGGCGGGGTCGGCGAGGACGCGATCGGGGTCCGGCAGGTCGAGGTTCTCCAGGTACGACAGCAGCTCGATCCCGGCCGCCTCGCCGACGGCGCCCATCATGGCGGCGGCCTGCGCCTCGCGCCCGGCGCCTGAGGCGTACCCGGCGGCGAGCAGACGCAGCGCCATCTCCCAGGTACGTGGGGAGGGCCAGGCGCGACCACGGCCCTCGGCCTCCTTCGGCATGTGGTGGACCAGACCGGGGCGGGCGGTCAGGAAACCGGAGATGACGCCCCGGGCACGGGCGACCGCGCCGGACGTGCGCCCGGGGTCCACCGCGGGCAGGACGGTTTCGGGCCATGTGCCGGCCATGCCGCGGGCCACCGTGCGCGGGTCGTGTGTCCAGTCGAGGTGGACGAAACGGTTGGCCAGCGGAGGGCTGAGGTGCCAACCGTCGGCGGCACTGGAAGGCGGGTTGGCGGCGGCGACGATCCGCACCGACTCAGGCAGGGCCAGGCTGCCGACCCTGCGCTCGAGGACCACCCGCAGCAGCGCGGCCTGCACGGCGGGCGGAGCCGAGGACAATTCGTCGAAGAACAGCAGTCCGTGCCCGGTGCGCGCGAGTCGGACGGCCCAGTCCGGCGGGGCCATCGGAACGCCCGTGGTGGCCGGGTCGTCTCCTACGATCGGCAAGCCTGCGAAGTCGGACGGCTCGTGGACGCTGGCGACGACCGTCTCGAGGTGGACACCGAGTGCGGCGGCGAGCTGCTCCATGCCGGCGGACTTGCCGATGCCCGGCTCGCCCCACAGGAGGACGGGTTGGTTCGCCGTCACGGCCAGTGCGAGGGCCTCCAGTTGGGGATTGGCGGCCGGTTCGCTGCGGGTGACGTGCAGGCGTGCGTTGAGGGCGTCGGCGGCCGCGAGGACCGCGGGAACGGAAGCGGAACCGGTCATGCGTGAGTGTCCTCGTTCTCTGCTGCGGAGCTGTCCTGACCGGGCCGCCCGAAGCCCTGGGGATCCTCGAACGGATCCGGCTCGACGGCCGGCTCCGGGTCCCCGAACGGATCCCGCTCACCGAACGGGTCCTGCTCCTCGGCGCTGTCCGGGCCCTGGAGCGGGTCCGGTTCCTCGGACGGCGCCTCGTCCTCGTCCCAGTCGGGTTCGGAGTCCCGCTCGCTCATGTACTCGTCGAACCACTCGGAGCCGATACCGGGGTGCTCGCTCAGCACCCGGCGACGCAAGAACATCAGGTCGTTCCGGTCGTAACGGCGGATGACCTGGGCGAGGGAGAGCTCCATCTCGTCGGTCACGTCGATCCTGGCGCCGGCGTCGAGAAGATCCCTGACCAGGGCCGCGGACCCTCCGTTGTGGACGGCGCTCTGGAGCGGGGTGCGGCTCGTGCCGTCCTTCGCCTCCAGATCCAGCCCGGCGGCCAGCAGGCGCGGCAGCAGCTCCCGGTGGTCGAGCAGGTGCAGGACATGCAGCAGTCCGTGCCCCATGCCGTCGCGGACGCGCGGGTCCGTTCCGGCGTCGAGCAGAGCCAGGACGGCGGGGGTGTCCCCGTGCTGGATGTGCTGGAACAGCTCGCGCCGCTGCTCCCGCAGAGCGCGCGGCAGCCGTCCTTCACCGCTGGTCCACGCGTGTTGGGTGGCGAAGCATCCGGTGACGGTTCCACCGAAGGCGCGCAGGGCCAGTTCGCGCTGCCGCTCCTGCTCGGTGTGCGGGATGTCGAGCACACCGCCCTTGGAAGCGACCTGGTGCCACGCGCCGCCGCAGCGGACGCGGACCGGCGCGGGTGTCCTGGGCCCGGGCGGGCCGACGGCGGTGCCGACCTGCGGGAACAGGGCGGCCGTGACCAGCGGGTGCAGATCCTCGGGCCGGATCCTGCCCGCACGCAGCAGCCCGATGTCGGGCAGCCGCTGCCAGGCGTACCCGGGCAGCAGGAGGACGCCGTCCTCCTGGTCGCGTTCGCGGCCGAAGACGCGCGCCGGGGCCCCTTCGGCGTCCGCGGCGTCGAGTTCGATCCGCAGATGACCTCGCCATTCCACGGGAATGCGGAAACGCGTGCCGAGTCCGGCACGTTCCAGGAGGCGGATCTCAGGGGTGATACGGGTGAGGTCGGGAGTGAGGTTCCCGACGAGTTGGGCGACGTCGAGCTCGCGGTAGGAGCGAGGGCCGCGTGGTGGGGGAGTGAGGTCGAGGTCCAGTCCGGCGGCGGCGTACGCCTCGGCGTGCTCGCCGCGGGCCTGGAGTACGGCGACCCACTCGGCGCGGGTGGCCGGGTCGGCGGTTCCCGGCTCCTCGGTCGGCAGCTCGTCGGCGCCGAGCGGTGTGCCGTCGGGGCGCAGGAACGGCAGTCGGCCGGAGCCGGCGGAGCCCGCGCTGTACCGCAGGTCGCCGGTGTGGCGGTCGTCCCAGAAGCGACGGGCGGCGGTCCAGTCCTCGGTGACGTACGTCAGGCCGTGGAGCCGGTCGTGCGCCGGGAGGGGACCGAAGTGCAGGGGGAGTCGCTGTGGTCCCGCCAGCATCGGGGAGGTGGTGACCGACAGGACGGGGCCGGACTTCCCGTACGAGGCGAGGACGATCCGTCGGCCGGGAGCGAGCGTCGTGTGCCCGCCGAGGTTGCGCGGCAGGTGCCAGCGCAGCAGGTCCGGGACCAGGTGGCGCAGATCGTCGGCCAGCCGGGCGGCTACGTCGGGCCCGTACCGGTCGGCGATCCGCTCAGGGGCGAGAGCGTCGGGGACGTCCACCGCGGCCGCGGCGCAGGCGGCCTTCCAGTCACCGGCCACGCGGGCTTCCGTGGCGCGTTCGATCATCCAACGCGGGACGGCGTAGCGGCGGACGCGGGCCCAGGCCGCGGCGTCCTCGGGCGAGAGGGCCCCCGGCAGTACCGGACGCGGGCTCATCGGTACACGCTGCCGATCGCACGCAGGTCGGGGTGGGTCGGCCGGGCGGGGCGCAGCCGCTCGGAGAAGGACCGCTTCACGCGCCGGGGCAGGCCGGGGCCGAGGCCGACGTACTCGAGGCGGTGCTCGTCGGGCAGAGCGGCCAGCAGGCCTTTCGCACCGCGGCCGGTGATGCCGGTGTGCCGCAGTTCGAGACGGCGCAGCGGGCTGCCGAACAGGCCCGCTGCCAGGGCGTGCGCGCCGTCGTCGCCGGTGGTGTTGCCGAGGGAGCCGAGGCTTCGTTCGGACATGGCCCGGCCGAGGTCGAGGGTCTCGATGCCGTCGAGGGCGTCGGCGAGGGCACGCGCGCCCGCGGGTCCGATGCCGTTGCCGCCGAGGCCGAGCCGCACGGGCCGGGCGGGGTCTGTCGCGGCGGCCAGGACGGCGGTGCCCTCGTCTCCCAGGTGGTTGGCCGGCAGGTACAGCTCGCGTACGCCGGCGTCGCGGACGAGGGCGGCGAGCAACGGCGCGTCGGCGGAGGTCAGTCCGTTGCCGCCGAGGAAGAGACGTTCGAGCGGGGCTTCGCGATCCAGGAGGGCGTCGAGCAGATGCCGTACGCCTGCGGGGCCGATGCCGGAGTTGACGAGGTCGAGGGTGCGCAGGGACGTGTTACGGCGCAGCAGCCCTGCGAGGGTGCGGGCCCCGGGCTCCAGGACGGGGTTCCGCTTGAGCCACAGAGCGCGGAGCGTGGTGTCGTCGGCGAGCGCCTCGGCGAGCGTGGTCACGCCGGCCGGCCCGATGCGGTTGCAGCCGAGGTAGAGGGTGTGGATCCCGTGGGGGGCGCCGGCGTCCCGCGCGGCGACCAGGGAGTCGGCGACCGAGCGGGCACCGTCGTCGCCGAGGGAGTTGGTGCCGAGGAGCAGATGCGCGGAGTGCGAGGAGGCGACGGCGACGGGCAGCAACCGGGCGGCGCCGTCGGGGCCGAGGCCCTGCTTGCACAGGTCCACACGGCCGTCGACGCGCAGGGTGCCGAGCGGGAAGGCCTCGTCGTCGGTGACGGGCCGTCTGTCCGCGAGACGGGTGATCAGCGGCCCGAGCTCCGCCGGGTCGGCGAGTGGCAGATCCGGGTGCTCGATCGCGGGGCAGCGTACGGGCGTTGTCGGCTGGGTCATCACCACTCCACCGGTCCTCCGCCGGGGCCCGGCGTCCGCGTCGACATCAAAGTAGGCGCAAGACCGGTCGGATTCGAACCGACGTCCTCCAGCTCGATGCGTGGGCGCGACGACCTCTGCGCTACGGCCTTGCTGCGGACGATCATAGCCATAGCCGCACCCGATTTCGATCACCAGTTTGATACGCGTCGGTGCGCCCCCTTGTGGCCCGGCTGGTCGAGCACTGGGGAAGCGTGGGCGGTGACCCAGCCCCCGAGGTCGCTATTGCCGTTCGGCGCAAGGGCCCACGCGGCCGTGCCGGCGGCCCCGGGCCGGCCGCGACCGGTGGCGACGGTCCACCCGTGGAACGCCAGGGCGGTTCATGGCACTTCGATGAATGGCGCATGTCGAGGTGGCGTCGGGCCTGCTGTCGGTGGCTTCATGGTGGTAGCGGGTGCGTTCACGCCCGCCGCGGTTCCCCACCACCCCCGCAGGCGCGCCGAGGTGATCTCTGATGGTGACAGACCGGTACGGCAATCCACTGCACGAGTGCACCCAGGAGACAGCCGCGCACCTGGACCGAGCCGTCGAGGCGCTGCTCCACTTCAGCCCCGAGGTGGAGCAGGCGGTCGACGACGCCCTCGGCAGTGGGCCGGCCTCACCCGTCGCCCAGTCCTTCGCCGCCTATCTGGGGATGCTGGGCACCGAGCCGGGCCAGGCCGTCACGGCACGGCAGCGGTTCGATCGGTACGCGGCCGGTGTGGACGTCCCGTCCCTGCCCGAACGGGAGCGCATGCATCTCGCCGCGGCCGGTGCATGGCTGGCCGGGGACCTGCATCGGGCCGGTGGGCTGCTTGAGGAGCTGTCCCTGGTGTACCCGACAGACGCGCTGGCCCTGGCCGTCGGGCACCAGTTGGACTTCTTCACCGGTGACGCGGTGCGCCTGCGGGACCGCATCGGCGGAGCCCTCGGGGCCTGGGACGCCGACGAACCCCACCGGGGCCTGATGCTCGGCATGTACGCGTTCGGGCTGGAGGAGTCGGGCCACTACCGCCTGGCGGAGGAGGCGGGTCTCGCCGCGGTCGAGCAGAACCCCCGGGACGTCTGGGCGATCCACGCCGTCGTCCACACCTACGAGATGCAAGGACGCGTGTCCGAAGGGATCCGCTACCTCGACTCCCGCCGTGACGACTGGGCGCGGGGCAACTACCTCAACGTCCACAACTGGTGGCACTACGCCCTCTACGCGCTGGAGGCAGGAGACACCGACACCGCTCTGAGCATCTACGACGCCGCCCTGCACAACGAGGATTCGGCCGGGACGGCCATGGAACTGCTGGACGCCGCAGCGCTGTTGTGGCGGATCCGGCTCGCGGGAGCGGAGCCGACCGCCCGTTGGGAGGCACTGGCCGACGCCTGGGCCACGCGAGCCGATCCCCCCTTCTACGCGTTCAACGACGTACACGCCGTCATGTCCTACGCCGGCGCCGGGCGGTTCGAGGAGGCGACGCGGCTCATCGCCGACCGTCGACGGTGGCTGGCCGAGGAGCGTGCCGATACGGTCACCAACCGTCGGATGACCCTGGAGATCGGCCTGCCCGCGTGTGAGGCGCTTCTCGCACATGCCCAGGGCGAGCACACGACCGTCGTCGACCTGCTGTGGCCACTGCGCCGCCGGTTCCACGAGTTCGGAGGCAGTCACGCACAGCGCGACGCCCTCCAGAAGACCCTTCTCGACTCCGCGCTCAGCGCCGGACGGCACGAACTGGCCCGTGCGCTCATCAGCGAACGGATCGGGCTCCGGCCCGACAGCTCCTACAACTGGTCGGCTCGAGCCAGCCTGGCCGATGGCCTGGGCGACGCCGCCCTGGCCGCCGTCGCCCGCGATCACGCGCGGGACGCGGCGGCAGCGGCGGCCGAATCCCTCCGGCTGCCGTCCCCGCATCCCGACTCCGCCACGCCATCCGCCGTGTAACCCTGCTGCTTCGGGGGTTCCTCGAAGTTGCCTGGTACGGCGAGCGCGCCTCGCTTCTCCTCGCCCGGGCGGCCCCTGACATCGCCCGCACCAGAAGAAGTGAGGCTCTTCACGCGTGCGGCACTCACGGGACACGGATGACCGACAACGGTCATTGCCGCCATGCCGTCACTGCTCTGGGACACCCGCCCCGAGCGTTTGCCCCAGAGCACTGAGCATCCCGGAGAGCCGGCGCCGGTCTGCCGTGCCGAGCCCGCCGAGCAGTTCCCGCTCCTGGGCCGACCGTACGGCGAAGATCCGCTCGGCCAGTTCGAGGCCCTCCGGGGTGAGACACAGCCGGATGATCCGGCGGTCGTCCGTATAGCGCTCCCGCCGGATCAGGCCCGCGGCCTCCAGTCGGTCCGCGTGTTGGGTGAGACCGCCCGCGCGGAGCCTGCCGGCCGCCGCCACCTCACCCGTCGTCAGGCGGTAGGGCTCTCCGGCCTCGCGGAGGGTCGCGAGCACGTCGTAGGCGGGCAGGCTGATGCCGTACTCGCGGACGGTCCTGGTGATCAGCTCCTGATGGACAGCGGCGCACTCGTCGAGCCGTGCGAACACGGCCGCAGGGGAGTCGTCCGCCGCCTGGGGTGCGGGAGCCGGGCGAAGACGTCCGGGGGGTGTGGTCTCCGAGGGCGGCCGGGCGTTCGCGGTGCCCATGGCGGAGCGGCCCAGGTCGGGGTGCGAGGACTCGTCCTCGGGCGGCCGGGTGCTCGCGGCGCCCCCGGGGTAGCGCCCTGTGTCGGTGCCTTCGGGCTCGTCCTCGCCGACGGCGGCGCCACTCGGCGCAGCCGGGGGTACGAGGGCGAGCGCGTCACCGAAAGCGGTGGTGAGCACATCGGTCAACGCCGGGGCGAACTCCTCGGTGGGGACGGAGGCCGCCGGTTCATGGGCGAAGAGGTAGCGCTCCATGATCACGCCGAACAGGACGCTCCGAATGACAGCGGCGCGCACCTCCGCGTCGGCCGAGTCGCCGAGCAGGCGCGCGAGAGGTTCGCCGACCTGCTTCTCCAGGATCGTGCGCAACAGCTCGGCGCTCGGCGGGTGGTTGACGGCCGAGCGGATCAGCGCGGGCCAGGGATCGTCGGTCGGCAGGCGGTCCCACCGATCGAGGTAGGCGCGGGCCAGAGCGGCCGGCAGTTCGGCCGTGCCGTCGGCAGCGGCGGACAGCACGTCGTCGGTGACGCCCGACCCGCTGCCCACCGCCTCACGGAACAGGCCGTCCTTGGTGCCGAAGTACGCCATCACCAGGCCGGGCGTCACTCCGGCCTCGGCCGCGATGGCGCGGACGCCCACACCTCTGTAGCCGTGCTCGCCGAACAGTCGCCGGGCGGCGTCGAGGACCGCTTGGCGATTGCCCTCCGGGTCATGGGAGCCGGGACGACGCTGTGACGGCCGTCCCGCCCCCCGGCCGGTCTCGGTCGGGGGAGTCGCGGCCGATCGTCGGCGGCCTTCGTTCCTTGGTTGCACGAGTCCAGATTAAACGAGTGTTCATAAAAACAGTCGTTCAAAAATGGTCACAGTTCGTGTATCGATCCTGTTCGCAGAGTGAGTGGCCGTGCGGTGCCGCCGCGCCGCAAAGCGACGATCTCCGCCATGATCGACAGGGCGGTCTCTTCGGCTCCCCTGCCGCCGAGATCCAGCCCGATCGGCGAGCGCAGCCGTGCGAGTTCCGCTTCGGTCGTGCCCGCCGCGCGCAGTCGCTCCAGCCGGTCCTCGTGCGTCCTGCGGCTGCCCATGGCTCCGACGTAGCCGGCCCTGCTGCGCAGGGCGAGGGCGAGGACCGGCACGTCGAACCGTGCGTCGTGGGTCAGCACGCATACCGCGGTCGAAGCGTCGACCAGGTCCTCGTGGGCGTGGAACCAGCGATCCGGCCGCTCGGCGACGACATCGTCGGCGCCCGGGAAGCGCTCGGCCGCCGCGAAAGCGGTCCTGGCGTCGCAGACCGTCACGTGGTGCCCGAGCGCGGCGCCCATGTCCGCAAGGGGTCGGGCGAACTCGGCCGCGCCGAAGATCAGCAGACGTGGTCGCGGGGCGAAGGACTGCACCAGCAGCTCACGTTCCGGCGCGCAGGCGCTGTCGTCGCCTGAGCTGTTTCCGCTGGTCACGGGCCCAGTGGCGCCACGCCCGAGCATGCCTTCGGCGGCCAGGGCCGCCGCCCGGTCCGCCCGTGGGTCGCCCAGCGAACCGGTTGTCGTCCCTCCGCCGACGACCAGGCAGCCGCCGCTGCCGACGGGGGTGACCAGGGCCACCGGTACGCCGGCCGTGATGTCGGCTGCGAGCCGGCCCAGCGGTGCGTCCGCACCCACCTCGCGGATCAGTACCTCGATCGTTCCGCCGCAGGTCAGTCCCACCGCGAAGGCGTCCTCGTCGCCGACTCCCCAGCGCTCGAGCGTCGGGGCGGCGCCCGCGAGCACCTCCTCCGCGATCGCGCAGACGGCGGCTTCGACGCAGCCGCCGGAGACGCTGCCGACGATGCGGCCTTCCTCGGACACGAGCATCGACGCACCAGGGCCGTGCGGGGACGAGCCCCATGTCCGCACGACGGTCGCCATGGCGAAGCGGGTTCCGGAGCGCTGCCAGGCGGCTGCCTGGTCGATGACGTGTCGCATATCGCCTCCGCGGGACCGTGAAATCTCGGGCAACCTCTTGCCAAGAAGAAACTTCAATGTAAATCATTTCAGGTACTAGATAGATCGGTCCGTGTCGAATGCCACGGCGCGACGACGACACGAGAGGTCCGGTGGCAGCAGGTTGAAACCCACACCCTTCGACTACACCGCCCCCAGCACGGTCCGCGAGGCGGTAGCCCTCCTCGCGGACGAGGAGCGGGAGGCCAAGGTCGTGGCGGGCGGCCAGTCCCTGATCCCCATGCTGAGCATGCGTCTCGCCAGGCCCGAGCTGCTCGTGGACATCACCCGGATTCCCGAACTCGGCCATCTCCACGTGGACGAGTCGGGCCATCTACGCATCGGAGCAGCCGTACGGCAGGCCCGCGCCGCCGCGGACGACGCGGTACGGGACGGATGGCCGCTGCTCGCCGCCGCGATCGGCCACATCGGACACCCTCAGATCCGCAACCGCGGCACCGTCTGCGGCAGCCTCGCCCACCACGACCCGGCCGCAGAGCTCCCCACCGCGGCGCTGGCCCTGGACGCCCGCTTCGTGATCACCGGTCCACGGGGCTCCCGTACGGTCACCGCCGAGGACTTCTTCGTCGCCACCTTCTCCACGGCCGTCGAAGCGGACGAGCTCCTCACCGAGGTCATGTTCCCGCCGCTCCCGGCACACCACGGCTGGGCCTTCGAAGAACTGACCCGCAGACACGGCGACTTCGCCACCGTCGGCGTGGCCGCCGTCCTGGAGCGGGACACCGCCACCGGCACCTGCCGCGCCGCCCGCTTGGTCTTCTGCGGCGCGGGCCCCGTGCCCGTACGACTGCCCGCCGCGGAGGACGCGCTCGTGGGCAGCGACGTCGACGAGCAGGCTCTCGCCGCAGCGGCCCACGTCGCACTCTCCCGTCTCACCCCATCCGATGACGTCCACGCCACCGCCGAGTACCGGCGCGAGGGCGCCGCCCACCTCCTCGTCCGCGCCTGCACCACCGCCTGGGAGCGCTGCTGATGACCCCTTCGGTCCCCACCCCGCTCGGCGCGAGCACACCGCCGCTCGCCGAGCCCTCCGCCTGGCACGAGATCAGCCTCACCGTCAACGGACGACCGGTCACCGCCCAGGTCGAGTCGCGGCTGTTGCTCAGCGACTTCCTGCGCGACCGGCTCGGCCTCACCGGCACTCACGTCGGCTGCGAGCACGGAGTCTGCGGGGCCTGCACCGTCCTCGTCGACGACGAGCCGGTGCGCACCTGCCTGACCTTGGCCGTGCAATGCGCCGGTGCCGTGCTGCGCACGGTCGAGGGACTCGCCCCCGACGACGCCCCGCTCACCCCCGTGCAGCGGGCCTTCCACGAGTGCCACGGCATGCAGTGCGGATTCTGCACGTCCGGATTCGTCATGACGGCGACCGCCCTGACCGAGCAGCACGAGCGTCCCGGCGAAGAACAGATCGCCGACGCGCTCAGCGGGCACCTGTGCCGGTGCACCGGCTACCGCAACATCCGCCGTGCCGTGTGCCAGGCACTCGACGAGCGATTCGGGGAGTGACCCGCATGTCCCACGATTCCGACCCGGCCCGGTCCGGCGACAGCGGCTGGATCGGCCGTTCCGTCCTACGCGTCGAGGACGACCGGCTGCTGCGCGGCAACGGCCGCTACGTCGACGACATAGCCCTCCCCGGCGCCGTCGAGGCGGCCTTCCTGCGCAGCCCGCACGCCCACGCCCGTCTCGAGTCGGTCGACGTGACCGCGGCCCTGGCCGCACCCGGCGTCGTCGCCGTATGGACCGGCGACGACGTGGCGGACCTGCCCGCGATGCTGAACAAGGAAGAACTGCGCACCCCGCCCGGCCTCGCGGAACTCCTGGACCCGCTGGTCCGGATGACTCCCATGCCTTTGCTCGCCCGCGACAAGGTGCTCTACGTCGGCCAGCCCGTCGCCGTGGTCCTCGCCGAGAACCGCTACCTCGCCGAAGACGCCCTGGAACTCGTCGACGTGCGGTACGCCCCGCTGCCGGTGCTCGTCGATCCCGAACACGCCCTGACCGAGGACGCGACCCGGCTGCACGAGGACCTGCCCGACAACACCGCGGTCGCCGTCGCCACCCGCGTCGGCCACCCGGAGGAGGCGTTCGCCGGTGCGCACGCCGTGGTGAGCGAGCGATTCGAGGCGCACCGGTACGTCGCCTCGCCGATCGAGACCCGCGCGATCTCGGCCCAGATCGATCCGTACAGCGGCCGGCTGACCGTCTGGTCGGGCACCCAGACCCCGCACCGGCTGCGGGACGCCATCGCCCACACGCTCGGCCTGGAATCCGCCATGGTCCACGTCATCGCGGCCGACGTCGGCGGAGGCTTCGGCCAGAAGGGCATCCTCTACGTCGAGGAACTCCTCATCCCGCACGCCGCCCGTCGCCTCCGCCGCCCCGTGCTGTGGCGCGAGGACCGCAACGAGAACCTGACCGCCTCCTCGCACGCCCGCGAACAGATTCACCACATCGAACTCGCCGCGGACGCCGAAGGCCAACTCATCGCCGTACGCGACCGCATCACCGTCAACTTCGGCGCGTACAACATGACCGGCCTGGTCGTGCCGTACAACTCGCTGTGCCACCTCCTGGGCCCCTACCGCGTCCCGAACGTGCACATCGACGTCGTCGGCGTACTCACCAACACCACCTTCGCCACGCCCTACCGGGGAGCCGGACGTCCGGAGACGGTCTTCGCCATGGAACGGGCCATGGACCGGCTGGCCGCGGAACTGGGCATCGAGCCCGAGGAGCTGAGGGCGCGCAACCTCGTGGGACCCGACGAGATGCCGTACGCGACCGGTCTGGTGGACCGCTCGGGCAGGCCGCAGACCTACGACTCCGGGGACTTCCCCGAACTCCTGCGCCGCGCCGTCGAGAAGGCCGACGTCGATCAGGTACGCGCCCGACAACGCGAAGGCGCCCGCGACGGCAAGCACGTCGGCATCGGATTCGCCATGTACATAGAGGCCACCGGCCTCGGGCCGTTCGAGACCGCGCGAATCGACATCGCTCCGAGCGGCCGGGTGCGGCTCGCCATCGGCGCCCCTTCCCAGGGGCAGGGACACCGCACCTCCATGGCGCAGATCGCCGCCGACGCCATCGGAGTGCCGCTCGATGTCATCGACGTGGTCGGCGGCGACACCGAAGCCACCCCGTTCGGCGTGGGCACCATCGCCAGCCGCGCCCTGGTGAACGCAGGGAACGCCACCCACCGGGCCGGCCGACTCGTCCGCGAGAAGATCGTCGAGGCCGCGGCCCGCCGCCTCGGTGTCGCGGCGGGCGGCCTCGACCTGAGCGACGGCATCGTCCGGGCCAAGGAGCCGGGCGGACCGTCCATCAGCCTGGCGGAACTGGCCGGGAAGGCGCCGCTGCCCGGCACCCCCGAACCCACCGACGGCCGGCACGGCACCGAGATCAGCGAGACCGTGCACTTCCGTCCACCGGGCTTCGCGGTCGCGAGCGGAGCGCATGCGGCCGTCGTCGAGGTCGACGAGCACACGGGCGAGATCGAGATCCTGCACTACGTCGTCGTCCACGACGCGGGAAACATCGTCAACCCGATGATCGCGGAGGGGCAGGTCACCGGAGGCATCGCGCAGGGGATCGGCGGGGCGCTGTACGAGGAGATGGTCTACGGCTCCGACGGTCAGCCCCGCACCGGTACCTACATGGACTATCTGGTGCCCACGTCCTCGGAGATCCCTGACCTCGACATGGACGAGATCTTCAACCCGAGCCCCATGAACGACCTCGGCGTCAAAGGACTCGGCGAAGGCGGCGCGATCGCCCCGCAGGCGGTGCTCGCCGGCGCCGTCGAGGACGCGCTGCGCCCCTTCGGCGTCGTCGTACGTCGCGGCCCCCTGTCGCCGAGCCGGGTGCACGCGCTGATCCGTACGGCAGCCGGCACCTGAGTCCGCCCCGCACGAGAACCGACCCCGCATCCACGGCCGTCCGCCCCCTGATTGGACAACCATGCAGCTCGACCACTCCTTCACCGTCCCGGCCGACCTCGACGAGGCCTGGAAGCTCTTCCAGAACCTCGACCGGGTCGCGCCCTGTATGCCCGGCGCCGTGCTGGACACCCACGACGGCGACTCCTTCACCGGCCGCGTCAAGGTCAAGGTCGGTGCGGTGCAGATGAGTTACCGCGGCGAGGGCACCGTCACCCGCGATGTCGCCGCTCGCTCGATGCTCCTCGACCTCAGCGGGAGCGAGACCCGCGGCGCGGGCACCGCGTCGGCCAGGGTCACGGCGACGCTGACCGTCGATCCGGCCGGCACTCTGGTGCGCGTACGCACGGATCTCGACATCACCGGCCGACCGGCTCAGTTCGGCCGGGGCATCATGACCGAGGTCGGCGACCGCATCGTCCGGCAGTTCGCCACCCGACTCGAAGAGCTGCTGCGGGACGCCGGGCCTGCCGCGCCCGCGGTGTCCACGCCGGGCACGGTGGATCCCCTCCGAGGCCGGCTCGCTCCTGAGCCGGAGGCCGTCGACCTCGGCGCGGCCGCGCTGCCCGTGCTGCTCAGGAAGGCCGCGGCACCCGCGGCGGCCGTGGTGTTCGCGGTGGTGGTGATTCAGGCGCTGAGGCGGCGTTCCCGCAGGTGAAACCCTACGGCGCCGTCACCCCCGGCCCGGGGACGCACGAGCGTGTCCGGCATCCGGCGACGCCGGGCCATGTACGGCGTCCCGCGTCTGCGAGGTCACCCCGCATCATGCCCGCGGCAACGACCGGGACACGAGGCCGTCGCCTCTTCGGCCGGACAAGTCCCGGCGGGCGGGCATCGGGTGGTGCAGTGGGGTTCGTCGCCGGGCTCCTCGTCGTGGTCGGTGGCCCGGTAGTGGTACGCGTCCGCCCACCAGTCGTCGTCCCACCAGTCGTCGTCCTCTTCACGGTCCTCGTCGGCTTCCCGGTCGATGCCCCGCCACGTGCTGCGGTCGCGGACGCTGCTGAGGACGTGGATCCGCTGCTGCTCGCCCAGGGCCGCGAGGGAGGGATGAGACTCCGCGCGGTACCGGTCTCCCACCGGGTCCTCGCATGCCGTGCGGGCGCGGACCGCCTTGTCGGCTTCGTCGGCGTACAAGAGCGCCGCCAGGCCGGCTGCGGCCACCACCGCGGCGGCCCACGCCAGGACGCCGTGCGGACGCGCCATCACCAGCAGCACGGCCGCAAGGAGCCAGAAGACGAGCAGCATGGTGACGCCCATGCAGGAGCAGCAGGCCAGCAGCTGCCGCCCCTCACCGTCCGGCATGCGCGGGATCTCGGGCAGCAGGGCGTCCTGCCGGCTGAGGTACGCGCTGCGCCGCGTCTGGTACTCCGCGTCGCTCCAGTCGATCCAACCGATCGACACCGGCTCGGGATCGTGCCGGCGCACCGCCTCCAGTAGGGCGGCGGGCAGCGGATGGGTGGGCGTCCGGCGGGGATCGCGGCCCGCCTCGGTGAGGAGAACCGCCCCTGCCTCGTCGATGTCGAGGTACCCGTCGAGCAGCAGCTCGGCGGCGGCCGCCTCGGTCCCCCGGTTCTCCATCGCGGCGACGTGGTACGGCGCGAGGTCCAGGGTGGCGACCACCCCGAGGATCTCGCGCCGGAGCCGGGCCCGGCGCCACCACCGGAGGCCGATGGCTCCGTACACGGCGGTGGCTACCGTGACCACGGATGCGGCTAGGACGAGTTGGAGCACGCCCCGAGGCTACGTCCACGGTCGCCGGAGCAGACACGGATTTTCTTCGGCCGCCCACCACGATCCGCCGGACATCTCCGGTCGGCCGCTGCCGGCCCCGTAGAGCTCACCGACGTCGGCACACGGTCCGACGCGCACGGCCCGACGCGCACTCGACCACCGTCGTGGCGCAGGGCATCGACCACCTCACCGCCCCCGACCGCCGCCAAGGGCAGGGGCTTCGCGGCCGTGCGCGCCCCTGCCCTTGCGGTCACTTCACCGAGCCCGCCATCACCCCCTGCACGAAGTGACGCTGGAAGGCGAAGAAGACCACCACCGGCACGATCAGGGAGAGGAAGGCGCCCGGTGCCAGTACGTCGATGTTGCTGCCGAACTGTCTTACCTGCGACTGCAGTTCCACCGTCAGCGGCTGCGAGGAGCTGTCGGCGAAGAGCAGTGCCACCAGCATGTCGTTCCATACCCAGAGGAACTGGAAGATCGCCAGACTGGCGAGGGCCGGGCGGCCCACCGGCAGTACCAGCTGGGTGAAGATCCGCCACTCGCCGCCCCCGTCCATCCGCGCGGCCTCCAGCATCTCGCGCGGGATGTCGGCGAAGTAGTTGCGCAGCAGGAACACGGCGAACGGCAGCCCGTAGGCGACGTGGAAGAGGACCACGCCCGGGATCGTGCCGAACAGGCCCAGTTGCCCGAACAGCTTCGCCACCGGCAGCAGACCCACCTGCACCGGCACCACGAGGAGTGCCACCACACCCAGGAAGATCCAGTCCCGGCCGGGGAACTCCAGCCAGGCGAAGGCGTATCCGGCGAGCGCCGCGATGACGACGACCAGGACGGTCGTCGGCACCGAGATCAGCACCGTGTTCCAAAAGGCGCGGGTGATGCCCGCATTGCCCAGCAGGGCGGTGTAGTTGTCCAGGGACAGCTGACCGGGGCCGGCCAGTGCAGTCCACCAGCCGCTCGACGCGTTGTCGCTCGCCGAGCGCAGCGAGGAGAGCAGCAGTCCGGCGACCGGGGTCACCCAGATCAGGCCGACCACGGCCAGGAACGCCTGGACCAGGCCGTTGCCCAGCCAGCGGCGCAGCCGGCCGCCCGGCATCGTCGCGGTCGCACTCATGACTGACTCCTGCGGAAGCGGCGGACGTTGAACACCATCGCGGGGATCACCAGCAGCAGGAGCAGCACACCGAGCGCGCTGCCGAGCCCCTGGTCGTTGCCGCCGCCGAAGGACACCAGCCACATCTGGGTGGCCAGCACGGTGGCGTCCTCCTGCACCGGACCCGGCGCGATGATGTAGATCAGGTCGAAGACCTTCATCACATTGATCACCAGCGTCACGAAGACCACGGTCAGCACGGGTGCGAGCAGCGGCACGGTGATCCGGCGGAAGACCTGCCACTCGTTCGCCCCGTCCATCCGCGCCGCCTCCAGCGCGTCGCGCGGCAGGGAGGACAGCCCTGCGCCGATGAGCACCATCGCGAAACCCGTCCAGATCCACAGGTACGCGCCGATGATGGCCGGTGTGACCAGGGCGGGGCCGAGCCAGGAGACACCCTCGTAAGGCGGCGCGAAGTTGTCCGCGGGCAGCCGGACCGTATAGGCGCCCGCCGCGAGGGAGGTGAAGCGGAACGATCCGTCGGCCGCCGTGGTCGCGGTGGCGACCGTCCGCCCGTCGCGCACGGCCTCCACCGTCATACCGGGCAGTCCTCGTTCCCCGGCGTCGATCGCGCCCGGCCGCCCCCCGCCACCAGGTGTGAAGTCCAGGAACACGGTGCCGGCCACCTCCTTGGGACCGGCCTTGCCGGATGCGGCCGGCCTCGCGTCGGCGGGCAGCTCCTTGGGCGGTACTCCGACGAAGCCGAGGGAGACGCTCTGCCCCGGAGAGACCACGTCCGCCGTCCCGTACGAGCCGTCCGGGCGCTTGTCGAGCCCCTGATCCTCGCGGGCCCGGGCCGTCGGGTACGACGAGGAGTCCTGGAACACCCCGTGCACGCCGACCGCTGCCGCGTTCAGAACACCCTTGTCCGGGTCCTCCTCGTACGCGAGGCGGAAGATGATGCCCGCCGCCAGGAAGGACACGGCCATCGGCATGAACAGCAGCAGCTTGAACGCGGTGGCCCAGCGGACCTTCTCCACCAGCACCGCGAGGATCAGCCCGAGCCCGGTCAGCAGCGTCGGCGCGACGACGACCCAGATGGCGCTGTTGCGGACGGCGGTCAGGGTGGCCGGGTCGCGGAAGATGTCCGCATAGTTGTCCCCGCCGACGAACCCTGTGCCGGCCGCGTCGAAGAAGCTGCGGCCCACGGAGAACAGCACCGGGTAGACGACCAGCGCGCCGAGCAGCAGGAGCGTCGGCAGCACGAACGCCACGGCGATCATCCGCCTGCGGCTCCGGGCCCGGTCCCGCGGGCCGTTGTCGCGGCGGCCGCCCTTCGCGGCGTCGACCCGGGGTGGCGGGGGAGCGGTGACTGTGGTCATGACGCCCGCCTCAGTTCTTGTACGCCTTGGCCGCCGCGCCTTCCAGCGCCGCGGCGGTGGCGGCCGGGTTCGACGGGTCGCGCAGGAAGTCCTGGAGGATCTTCCACTCGCCCACGCCCTTGGTGCCGCCGAACGCCGCCGGCGCCTGGTCCGACATGTCGAAGCGCACCGAATCCCCGGCGTCTATCAGCGACTTGGCCGTCTCGCGCAGCGTGTCGTCACCGTACGAGGCGAGGTCGAGCTTGTTGTTCGGCGACAGGAAGCCGCCCGCCTCGGCCCACACGGCCGCGGCCTCCGGTGTCGCGAGGTACTCCAGGAAAGCCGTCGCGGCCTCCTGGTTCTTGCCGTCCTTCAGGACGACGGCCGCGTCACCGCCGCTGACCACCGGTGCCTTGCCACCCGCGACCGCGGGGAAGGGGAAGAAGGTGGCGTCCTCGCCGATCTTCCTGCCGAACTGGTCCTTGGCGATACCGGCGACGAAGTCGCCCTCGTACACCATCGCGGCCTCCGGCTTCGGGCCGAAGACCTTCTCGACGGAGCCCGGGAAGTCGGTGCCCAGTGCGCCCTTCTGACCGCCCGCGATCAGCTTCTTGTCGGAGAAGAGCGCGCCCAGGGTGGTCAGCGCCTTCACCACGGTCGGATCGGTCCACTTGATCTGGTGCTTGGCGAGCCGGTCGTACTTCTCGGGTCCGGCCTGGGAAAGGTAGATGTTCTCGAACCAGTCGGTGAGCGTCCAGCCGTCCTCGCCGGCGACCGCGAAGGCCGGCAGACCCGAGTCGGACACCGCCTGCCCGCTCTCGAGCATGTCCTCGTACGTCTTCGGCGGCTTCACTCCGGCCTGGTCGAACGCCTCCGGGCTGTACCAGACGGTCGACTTGTGGGCGGCCTTGAAGTACAGGCCGTACAGGGTGCCGTCGACCGAGCCGTAGTTCTTCCACACAGGCGCGTAGTTGGCGTCGACGGACTTCTTGGTGGTCTCCGACAGCGGCTTGAGCCACTGCTGCCGGGCGAACTGCTGGAGCACCCCGACCTGCGGGACCATGACCACGTCGGGGGCGTTGCCGCCCTCGATCTTGCTGCCGACGACGGTGGAGACGTTGTCGCCGGTGGACACGAACCGGGTCTTGGCGCCGGTCTTCTCGGTGAAGGCGTCGAGCACCTTCTGGAAGTTCTTCTGCTCGGCGCCCGACCAGACACCTGCCACATCGAGGGTCTGGCCGGACAGCTCCTTGCTTCCGCCGCCGGCGCTCACCGGGCCGCCGCCGCATGCGGTGGCGCCGAGCGCCAGGGCGAGTGCGGAGCAGCAGGCCATCGTCATCCGTCGCTTGGTCATCGCAGTCCCTCCAGGGTGGTGTCGTCACTGATCCACCAGGCGGTGGTGGATCCGGGCAGTGCGCCGGTCGGGCACGGCCCGCTGGCCAGCAGCGGGGCGCCGGAGACCGGGGCCGGCACCGGAGCGGTGCCGAAATTGACGGCGCAGACGAGCCCGTCGCCGCGCAGGAAGGCCAGCACGCCGGGCGGCGCGTCCAGCCAGCGCAAGGTCCCTTCACCCAGCTGCGGCAGTCCGTGCCGCAGCTGCAGGCCCTCGCGGTACAGGTGCCAGAACGAGCGGGTGTCGGCCAGCGCCCGGTCGGTGGCGTGCTCGGCGAACCAGCCGGGCTGGGGCAGCCACGGTTTGGCGCTCTCCGCCCCCGTGCTGAAGCCGAACGGGGAGGCGTGGCCCGACCACGGCAGCGGCACGCGGCAGCCGTCGCGGATCCGGGCCCGGCTTCCGGTGCGCCGGAATATCGGATCGGTGAGCACCTCGTCCGGCAGGTCCACGACCTCCGGCAGGCCCAGTTCCTCGCCCTGGTAGATGTACGCGGCGCCGGGCAGGGCCAGCATCAGCAGGGCGGCGGCGCGCGCCCGGGCGGCGCCGAGCCCGCTGCCTTCGGTGCCGGACTCGCCGTACCGGGTCACCGTGCGCACCTGGTCGTGGTTGTTGAGCACCCAGGTGACGGTGGAGCCGGTGCCCGCGATGTCGCGCATCGCCTCGTCGATCACCTTGCGGAAGGTGTCGGAGTCCCAGGGCGCGCCCAGCAGGTCGAAGAAGAAGGCCTGGTGCAGTTCGTCGGGGCGTACGTACTGGGCATGCTCGCGGGCGGTCGGCACCGACACCTCGCCGACCAGCAGTCGTTCGCGCCCGTCCAGGGCCGTGTACTCCTCGCACACCGACCGCCAGTGGCGCCAGACGTCGTGCACCTCGGGCTGGTTCCAGGCGAGCGGGTTGACCGAGTCGCGGGTGCGGGCGTCGGCCTCCGGGTCGGGGGAGTCCGGCAGGTCGGGGTGCTTGAACAGTCCGGCCGCCACGTCGATGCGGAAACCGTCGACGCCTCGGTCCAGCCAGAAGCGCAGAGCGTGGTCGAAGTGGGCGCCGACCTCGGGGTTGCGCCAGTTCAGGTCCGGCTGCTCCGGGGTGAACATGTGCAGGTACCACTGGCCGGGGGTGCCGTCCGGCTCGGTGACCCGGCTCCACGCGGGGCCGCCGAACATCGCATGCCAGTTGTTGGGCGGCTCGTCGCCGTCGGGGCCGCGGCCCTCGGCGAAGTGGAAGCGTGCGCGGGCCTCGCTGCCGGGGCCGGCCGCCAGTGCCTCGCGGAACCAGGCATGCTCGCTGGAGCAGTGGTTGGGGACGATGTCCAGCAGCACCTTGATGCCCAGTCGGCGGGCATCGGCGACCAGCAGGCCGAACTCGGCGAGATCGCCGAAGACGGGGTCCACGTCGCAGTAGTCGGCGACGTCGTACCCGTGGTCGTGCTGCGGCGACGGGTAGAAGGGGCTCAGCCAGATGCCGTCGACCCCGAGCTTCTTCAGGTACGGCAGGCCGGCCCGGACACCGGCGAGGTCGCCGATCCCGTCACCGGTGCTGTCCAGGAAGCTGCGGACGTACACCTGGTAGATCACTGCGTCGCGCCACCAGTGGCGATGGCTTGGGGCTGTGAGCATCACCCGTTGACCTGTATTTCTGCGTGAAGGGGTGCGCGCCACCCAGAGCGGGTAGCGGTTATGCATACATGTTAAGTAGGCGTGACGAGAAGGTGTCAACGAAGCTGCCGAAGAAGGGCGCCAGTTGGGGTGGAATGCCCTAGTTTGTCCCGGTAATCAGAACGCGACAGTCCACATGCTGATACCTAACAGGTAAGTAGGCGCACCGAAGGTGAAAGGGTGACGAGAGGAGTCAGCGACGACGCGCGATGGCCGCGAGCTCGTCCGCGAGCCGGCGCACCGCCGCCTCGGGCGTCTGGTGCTGCGCCATCGCGTCATGCGCCACGGCCTGCACGGCGAGGCTCACCTGCTCGTAGTGCGGGCTCTTGGGGCGCGGCGCCGCGGCGAGCACACTCGCCCGTAGCGCGGGCAGATACGGGAAGCGGGCCACGAGCGCCGGATCCTCGTACAGGGCCTGCCGCACCGGAGGCAGGGCGCCCTCGCTCAGGACACGGCGCTGCACCCGCTCGCTCGTGAGGTACGCGATCAGGTCGCGCGCCGACTCGGGGTGCCGGGCCTGGCTGCTCACGGCCAGATTGGAGCCGCCCAGCACGCTCGCGCCCGGCCCTCCGGGGCCCGGCAGCGGCACGGCGCCGAACTTCCCCGCGACTCTCGACTGAGCGCCGGAGGCGCCGGCGTACGCGTAAGGCCAGTTGCGCAGGAAGAGCAGCCGGCCGTCCTGGAACGCCTGCCGGGACTCCTCCTCCTTGTACGTCAGGGCTTCCTTCGGTATCCAGCCGTCCCGCACGCCGCCGGCGAGGAACCCCAGCCCCTCACGAGCGGCCGCGGAGTCGACCGTGACCCGCTCGCCCTCGTCGCCGAGGACCGTTCCGCCCGCCGAGTACACCGCCTCGGCGGCGTTGACCGTCAGCCCCTCGTACGGCAGGAACTGGCCCGCGTACCCACCCAGGCCGTGTTTCGGGGCGATGGTGCGGGCCTGGCGCTCCAGCTCCGCCCACGTCCGCGGCGGACGCTCGCCCTCGCGGTCGAGCACGTCCTTGCGGTAGAAGAGCATCCCGGCATTCGTCACATACGGGACCGCGTACAGCCGCCCGTCATACGTCGCGGTGTCCACCACCGGCGGCAGGAAGCTTTCCAGCGGGAACCGGCCCCGCTCCAGCGGCGCGATCCACCCCGTAGCGGCGAATTCCGACGTCCACGCGACATCGATGTTGAGCAGATCGAACCTGCCCTCGCCCGACCTCAGATCCGTGATCATCTGGGCCCGGGTCTCGTCGGCCGAATCCGGCAGCTCGACGAGGGTGACCTTCTCGGCCGGATGCGCCCGGTTCCAGCCGTCCAGGACCGAGCCGAGATAACCGGTGAGATCACCGGCCGTGGCCAGCGTCATGGGGCCGCGCCCGCCGTCGCGTTCCGCGCTGCCCGACGGGGCGCCGGAGGCCATGTAACCCGTCAGTACGACCGCGAGAACCAGGAATCCCCTACCCGCGGCCCGTATCCACCGCATAGGTTCCTCCCAGAGCGCCGCGCCGTACACCTTCGTCCAGCAACAGGGCATGTATACCCGTTAGGCATGGGCGATACTAGAGCCCTCATCACAACGGGAGCACGCAGAGGGAGGACAGTACGGGTGCGTCATCCCCTCCTCGCCCTCCTGGCCAGGGGCCCCGCCCACGGCTACGAGCTCAAGCAGGACCTTGAGCAACTGCTGGGCGCCGCGTACCCTCCCACCAACGTCGGTCAGATCTACGTCACGCTCGGCCGGCTGGAGAAGTCCGGGCTGATCGAGGGCGAGGAGATCGCCCAGGAGAGCCGGCCCAACAAGAAGATCTACCGCCTCACCGACGCCGGGCAGGAAGCACTGCGCGCCTGGTTCGACGAGACGGCGGACGAGCCGCGGGTACGGGACGAGTTCTTCATGAAGCTCGCCCTCGCCCCGCGCACGGGTCTCGCCGACCAGATCGCCCTCATCAACAAGCAGCGACGCGAATACCTCACCACCATGCGCAATCTGTCCAAGCTGGCCGCCGCCGAAGACCGGGACAACCGCATAGCCCACCTGCTGATAGAAGGCGCCATGCTGCACCTCCAGGCCGACCTCGACTGGCTGGAGCGCTGCCAGGAGGAGCTGGAGGAGCTGCAATGACGGACTCCGCCGTACCCGTGCCGCTGCTGCGCGCGGAGCGCATCGTCAAGACCCACCACAGTGAGGGCGCGCCCGCCCATGCCGTGCGCGGCGTCGACCTGACCGTACGGCGGGGCGAGTTCGTCGCCGTCACCGGTCCCTCCGGCGCCGGCAAGTCCACCCTGCTGCATCTGCTCGGCGGCCTCCAGCGTCCCGACAGCGGATCGCTCCTGCTCGACGGCGAGAGCACCGACAGCTGGTCCGAGGCCCGCTGGGCGGTGGAGCGGCGCCGTCGCATCGGCATCGTCTTCCAGTTCTTCAACCTCGTCTCCAACCTCAGCGTCGCCGACAACGTCGAACTGCCCGCCCTGCTGGCCGGCACCTCCGCCAAACGAGCCCGTGCCGAACGCGAGAAGCTCCTCGCCGAGCTGGGCCTCGAGAACAAGGCCCGCAGCATGCCCGGCGAGCTGTCCGGCGGCGAGCAGCAGCGCGTCGCCCTCGCCCGCGCCCTGGTCAACCAGCCGCGGCTGCTCCTCGCCGACGAACCGGCCGGCAGTCTCGACAGCAAGGGCACCCGCGAGGTGATGCGGCAGCTCGCCCGCTTCCACCAAGGCGGCCAGACCATCGTGCTCGTCACCCACGACGCACGGCTCGCCAGCGCCGCGGACCGGGTCATCAGCTTCTTCGACGGCCGGATAGCCGACGACGTCGACCTGGGCGGAACGCCGCCACGCGGCACCGGCCTCGCCGGCGTACTGGAACTGAAGGACTGACCCGTGCGGGCCATGCTGCGCTGGGCGCACGCCGATCTGCGCACCCACCGGGGCGAGGCGCTGTTCATGGTCGCCGCCACCACCGGGATCGTCGCCGCGCTGCTGCTGGCCACGGCGCTCTTCGGCTACGCCACCAACCCCTGGCAAAGGGTCTTCACCCAGTCCAGCGGCGCTCACGTGTGGATCCACACCGGCCCCGCCGCCGACACCGGCTCCCTCGCTGCCCTGGACGGCGTCGAGCAGCTCTCCGGCCCCTCCCGCACCGCGTCGGACACCGTCGTCTCCCGGGGCGCCCGCGCCGGCGTGGAACTGCGCGCCACCGGCACGGAGCCCCCGGTCACCGGCCGGCCCGTGCTGACGTCGGGCCGCTGGCTCGACGACGCCGTCCCCGACGGAGTCGTCCTGGAATCCGGCCTCGCCCGCGCACTGTGGGCCGAACCAGGCGACCGCCTCACCCTGCCGAGCGGCCGTACCCTGACCGTCCTCGGCGTCGCCGACAGCGCGGAGCCCCGCTACCGCGCCGGTGAGCGGCTCGGCACCGTCTGGGCCCTGCCGCACGCGGTGCCGAAGGAAGGCGGCGGCCAGGTCGTCGGACTGCGCCTCACCGACCCGGACGACACCGACTACGCCGTCCAGCGCTCCGTCACCACGCTCGGCGCCGGCGCCGTCACCGACGTCTCCACCTGGCAACAGGCCCGCGCCGAGGCGCAAGGCGACACCAAGCTGCTCGGTCAGGTCCTCGGACTCTTCGGACTCGGCGCGCTGATCGCCGCCGCCCTCGCGGTGTTCGGCGCCATCAGCACCCGGGTGCGCGGCCATCTGCGGGACATCTCCGTCCTCAAGGCCATCGGCTTCACACCCGGCCAGGTCGTACGCGTCTTCCTCGTCCAGCACCTCGCCTTCGCCGCACTCGGAGCGACCCTCGCCACGGCGGCCGTCCGGACGCTCGGCAACCGCCTGCCCGGCAGGCTCGGCGACGCCCTCGGCGTCTGGCAGGGGCTCGAAGGCCACACGGCGGCGCTGCTCGCCGTGCCCGTCACGGCGGTCCTGTTCATAGGAGCGGCCACCTGTCTCGCGGCGTGGCGGGCCGGACGCGTGGAGCCCGTACCCGTCGTCCCCGCCGCCACGGCACCGGGCCGGGGGTCTGCCCGTACGACGTCCGGGGGAGGACTGTCCCGCGCCGCCCGAGCCGCGCTCGGACTGCGCATGTCACCCACCCTGGTCCTCGGCTGGCACCGGGCCTTCGGCCGAGGTCGGCGCGCCCCGGCCACCATCGTCCGCCTCGCCCTGCCGCTGCTGCTGATCACCGTGGCGCTCAGCGCCTGGACCACCATCGAACGCTTCGACAGCCGCCCCGAACAGCTCGGCCACGCCGCCGCGCTCACCGCCCGCCCCGACGCGACGCTCACCGACCGCCGGGCCGCCGCGCTGTTGGCGGCCAACAGCGAGATCGCGGCAGCCCACCCCGGCCTGGAGGTCGCCGCACTCGTCCCCGGTCAGACCGGCACCATCGCCCTGCGCGGTCTCGGCACCCGCGACGAGCCCTACCCGTACACGATCGCCGAGGGACGCCCGGACCACGGCCCCGACGAGGCCGTGGCCGGCCAGGGCCTGCTCGACCTGCTGGACGTACGCGTCGGCGACTGGGTCCGCGTCACGGTCGGCGGCCACCCGCAGGTACTCCACCTCGTCGGCCGCAGCATCGAACCGGAGAACGGCGGCAGGGTCATCTCCACCTCGCTCGACACCCTGCGCGAGAACGACCCCGCGCTGAGCCCCACCCTCTACCAGCTCCGTCTCGAGCCCGGCGCCGACCCGCGCTCCGTCCGCGCCGAACTCGCCGACGCCTCCGGGGGCCACCTCGACATCCACGAGGTCACCACCCCCGCCGACCGGCTCTCCGCCCTGCGCGGTGTCGTCGTCGGCCTGATCGCCGTCCTCGCCCTGATCGGCCTGACCGAACTGTCCACGGCGATCGGCGGCAGCATCCGCGACGGCGAACGAGACCTGCTGGCCCTGAAGGCCATCGGCCTCTCCCCGCGCCAGATCACCGCCGTCACCGTGACGGCCATCGGCTGCACCGCGCTCGCCGCCACCCTTGCCGCGACGGCCCTCGGTGTTCCCTTCGCTCGCTGGCTGATCGACCGCGAGGCCCACACCACGGGCATCGGCTCCGGCATCGCGCAGGTTCTGCCCGCCGGATACCTCGCGGCCATGTGCGCTGCCGCCGTCCTCGGCGCGATCGCCCTGACGGCCCTCCCCGCGTCCCGCGCGGCCCACCGCCGCCTCGCGGACACCCTGACCGCGGTCAACTGACGTTCGCGAGGCGCGTCGCGGCGGTTCGGCGCGCGATGTCGTCACGCGTCGCGCCTCTGCAGGAGCAGGCCGCCGACCAGCAGCGCGGCCGCGGTCCACGTGGCGAGCACGGCCAGGCCGGCCCAGGGGCCGATGGGCAGCCCCGGCAGGTTGACGGTGGCCTGGACCGCGAGTCCGGCGGTCATCGGCGCGATCTGCTGAAGGTGCCGCTGCCACTCCGGATCGTGGACCACTTGGGCGACGACCGGGAAGAGGTACAGCAGCCCCAGTGTGATCCCGATGGCCGTCGCCGCCTCCCGTACCGCCGTTGCCACGCCGAGGCCGATCAACGCGATCAGGGCGAGGTAGAGAACCGAGCCCGCGGCCGCGCGCAGGGTCGGGCCGTCGGCCAGGGACAGCGGGGCGTAGCCGTGCGCCTCGGTGAATCCGTTGCCGGGCAGGATGTGGTGGCCGACGAGGAGGGAGATCAGGACCGCGATCGTTCCGCAGGCCAGGACGACCGCGGTGAGGACCGTCGCCTTGGCGGTGAGGACGGTGATCCTGTTCGGCACCGCCATGAGCGTGGTACGGATCATCCCCGTGCCGTACTCACCGCTGACGGCCAGAACCGCGAGGACGGCGATGACCGCCTGTCCGGCCGTGACTCCGGTCAGGGCGAGCCTGACGGCGTCCTGGCCGCACCCCGCGTCCGGGCACTTCACGGCCTTGGCGGTCCCGGAGCCGACGGCCACGGTCAACGCCACGGCGAGCATGAGCAGCCATCCCGTTCCCCCCGCGGTGCGCAGTTTCGTCCACTCCGCGCGCAGGGCGTGGCCGAAGTCCCCTCGGCCGCCTGCCGCCTTGCCGACGAGTGGTCCGTCGTCGAGGAGACTCATACGTCCCTCCCGCGCAGGCGCACCACGGCCAGGCCGAACGCGAGCGCGGCATAGCCGCACAGCACGGCGACGCCGGTCCACGGCGTGAGCGGGTAGTAGCCGGTCGACGGCTCGTAGACGCTGAGCACATGGGCGTAGTGCGGCAGGGTCTGCTGGACGGCGAAGCCCGCCGCCGGAGTCACGCGGAGCAGCCACTCCGAGACGCCCGGGGGCAGCACGCCCGAGGTGGCGAGGAGGAAGGGCAGCACGATCGACGCGATGACCAGGGCCACCGCCGTGGCGCTGCGCCGCAGCAGGGTCCCGACGCCGAGGGCGAGTACGGCCGCGGCGGCGCAGAGGAGTCCGGTGCCGGCCATGACGCGCAGTTCGGTCGCCGCCGGGACGGGGAAGACGTGGAAGCCTCTGCCGAGTGCGCTGCTCTTCCCGACGGGGATGGTGATCGCGGCGGCGACCAGGCCGATGGTGAACGCGACGCCGCCGGCCACCAGCGCCTTGGCACCGAGCACCCGGCCCCGTGGCGGGACTGCCGTCATGGTCGTACGGAGCAGGCCGTGCCGGTACTCGCCGGTGATGAACACCGTGCTCACGGCGATCACCACGAGGAGTCCGGCGAACGTGCCGACGAGGAAGTTCTCCACGGAGAAGCCGCCGCCCATGACGGGCCCGCCGACGACCGGCGCGATGTCGCCGGCCCCGGTCACGGTGAACCCGCCGCCGGTCCGGGTGAAGCCGCCCTTGATGGTGTTCGAGTAGCTGCCGGAGGTGCCCGCGTCGCCGCCGACCTGTGTGCCCCTCCACGCGCCAGGGGACCAACTGCCCGTCAGGAAAGGGGTACCGAAGGTGCCGGTCGCCGCGGCGGGGCTGAAGCCCGCGCCCGCGCCGGTCTCCCGCATCGCCTGTGGTGACGCCGCGAAGAACCCGGCTTGCACGGTGCGCGGAAGCCCGGGGACCTTCACGCTGTCGACTCTGCTCCAGTGGGAGCCGTCGGTGGAGACGTAGCCGGTGAGGCTGTCGCCGGAGCGGACCAGGCGCAGCCGCCGCGGGGAGTCCGCGGAGACCTTGCCGGGAGGGCCCGCCGTGTCATGGGTGAACTCGTACTGCATGCGCGCGCCGTGGCCGCCGGTGGCCATGACCGCCGCATACCGGGACCCCCGGGTGAGGCTCTCCTTCATGATGATCCCGGCCTTCGCCCAGGGCTGGGCGCCGGAGGCCGGCTCGCGGCCGATCCCGGTGTCGGCGGCTCCGGTCAGGGATCGCAGCTCGACGGTCAGGCTGCCGTCGCCGGTCAGCGTCCTGTGGACCAGGTAGAAGTTGTCGTTGACGGCTTCGCCCCCGGGACCCTTCGGGTACGAGGGGGTGCCGGTGCTGGTGCCGGAGCCTCCGGGCCCGGGCGCGGCCGTGCCGAGCAGGCCGACCACGATCGTCGCCAGGAGCGCTGCCGCCATGGCGAGGACCCAGCCGCGTACCGTACGGAACTTCGTCCACTCGGCGTGCAGCGCCGCGAGGAACCCGCCTCGCTCGACACGTCGCGTGGCCGGGGGGCGTGGGGTGAGGGTGGTCGTCATCGCGTGGCCTCTCCCGCGGCCATGCCCCGGTACTCCACCGCGTCCCGGGTCAGCTCCATATACGCCTGCTCCAGCGTCGCCCGATGCGCGGACACCTGCGAGAAGGGCACTCCGTTCCGGGCCAGCAGGGCCACGATCTCCTCGTCGGGCAGGCCCGTGACACCGAGGGTGTCGGGGCCGGCGGCGAGTACGGTGGCGCCCGCGCCCCGCAAGACCTGGGCGGCGCGCGGGGACGCGGAGGTACGCAGGACGACCCGGCCGCCGGACGCCTCGGCGAGCAGCTCGGACACGCTGGTGTCCGCCACGACCCGGCCGCGTCCGATCACCACGAGATGGTCCGCGGTGTCTTCGAGTTCGCTCATCAGGTGACTGGAGACCAGGACGGCGCGGCCCTGACGGGCGAGCGTCGCCAGGAAGCCCCGCATCCACACGATCCCGTCGGGGTCCAGGCCGTTGAACGGCTCGTCCAGCATGACCACCGGCGGGTCTCCGAGCAGCGCCGCCGCGATCCCCAGGCGCTGCCGCATGCCCAAGGAGAAGCCGCCCGCCTTGCGTCGGGCCGCCGAGCTCAAGCCGGCCTGCTCGACGACCTCGTCCACCCGCCGGGCCGGCACACCCTGCGAGTGGGCCAGCCACAGCAAGTGGTCACGGGCGGTGCGGCCGGGCTGCAACGCCGAGGCATCGAGCAGTGCCCCCACGTGCCGCAGCGGGCGCCGCAGGCTCCGGTACGGCACCCCGCCGACCAGGGCCGTGCCTTCGTCGGCCGCGTCCAGGCCCAGGACGACGCGCATCGTGGTCGACTTTCCCGCGCCGTTCGGGCCGACGAAGCCGGTGACCCGGCCCGGACGCACGGTGAACGTCATCCCGTCCAGGGCCTGTCGGGACCCGAACCGTTTACGCAGTCCGGCGACCTCGATGGTCGCCTCCGTGTCGTGGCTGCCGCCGACGGCGGCGCTCTCGTCTCTCATGGCCCCCACCCTGTGACGTCATCGGTTACAGGGGTCGAACGCGCGCTGTCATCTCGCTGTTAGGCGCCGCCGCTTAGCCTGGTCACAGGGTCTTGGCCGGGACGTCCCTGGTTCCGTCCCCCGAGAAGGGAGCATGCGGATGAGGTGGGGACCACCCCGATGGTTCACGGGCCCGACGGCCCGACTCGGCCCGCGCCGTGGCACCGCCCGCGTACGCTTCGCCGCCTTGTACGTCGCTCTGTTCCTGCTCTCCGGGACGGTGCTGCTCACCATCGCCGCCGTGGTGGCGTCCGGCGGATCGCGCTCCACCCAGGTCGCGCCCGGAGGCGACACGGGTCGGCCCACGACGGCGGTACAGGCCCAGGGCCGCGTAGAGCAGCTGGAGCAGGAACTGGCCCGGGCGCACGACACCCAGTCCAAGGAGATCCTGATCGGTTCCGCCATCGCGCTCGGTGTCATGACTGTGGTCTCGGTCGGTCTCGGCTGGTTCGTCGCCGGCCGGGTGCTGCGCCCGCTGCGCATGGTGACGGCGGCAACCCGCCGGATCACCGCCGAGAGCCTGCACGAGCGCCTGGCGATCGACGGCCCCCGCGACGAGGTGAAGGACCTCGCGGACACCATCGACGGCCTTCTCGGCCGTCTGGAGGGCTCCTTCGACGCTCAGCGTCTCTTCGTCGCCAACGCCTCCCACGAACTGCGCACCCCGCTCACCACGATGCGGGCATCCCTGGACGTGGCACTCGCCAAACCGGGCCCCGTACCCGACAGCACGGCCACCCTGGCCTCCCGTATGCGTACCGAACTCGACCAGGTGGACCGGTTGTTGGAGAGCTTCCTCGTTCTGGCGCGCACCCAGCACGGTGAGTTCACCGACACGGGACGGCTCCGCCTGGGCGAGGTCGTACGGGCCGCACTGACCGCGCGCGCCGAGGACATCGCGGCCAAGGGCCTGACGGTGAGCGATGAGGGGATCGGCGGCTCCGCCGGGGTGTGGGGCAGCCGGACACTCCTGCGTCGCCTGGCCGACAACGTGATCGACAACGCGATTGCGCACAACGAACCAGGAGGCTGGATCGGCGTCGAGGTACGGGACGAGGGGGACGACGGCAGCGCGGTGTCCCTCGTCGTCGAGTCCAGCGGCCCGGTCCTGGATCAGCGGCGGGTGGCGGACCTCGCGCGGCCCTTCCGCCGCCTCGGAGCCGACCGTACAGGCACCGGTCGGGGCAGTGGTCTCGGTCTCTCCATCGTCGCCGCCATCACCGAGGCTCACCGTGGTGCCTTGAGCCTCCACGCCCGCGCCGACGGCGGCCTGCGCGTCACCGTGACCATCCCCCGCACCGACGACGAGGCGGCAGAAGCCCCCGGCTCGCCGCACGGCACAGGCATGGAGGTGGCACGGTGAGAGTCCTGGTGGTCGAGGATGCCCGCTCCCTCGCCGAGGTGATCGCCGAGGGGCTGCGCGACCAGGGGATGGCCGTGGACCTGGCCCACGACGGGATCGACGCCGCGGCCAAACTGGACGTCAACGCCTACGACGTCGTCGTGCTCGACCGCGACCTGCCGGGCATCCACGGCGACACCCTCTGCCGGATGATCAGCGAGCGGGACGGCCGTGTGATGGTCCTGATGCTGACCGCGGCCGCCTCGCCCGGCGACCGCGTCAGCGGCTTGACCCTGGGTGCCGACGACTACCTCGCCAAGCCCTTCCATTTCCCCGAACTCGTCCTGCGCATCCGTTCTCTGGCCCGCCGCCGGCCCTCCGCCCGGTCCCGCACTCTGCGCGTGGCGGGCATCGAACTCGACCCGCTGCACCGCACAGCCGGCCGCGACGGCCGCCGGCTCAACCTCTCCGTCAAGGAGTTCGCGGTACTCGAAGCCCTCATGGACGCGAGCCCCGCCTTCCTCAGCGCGGAGGACCTCCTCGAACGGGTCTGGGACGAGCACGCCGACCCGTTCACCAACACCGTCACCGTGACCATCAGCCGCCTGCGCCGCAAACTCGGCGACCCCGTGGTCATCGCCACCACACCCGGCGTCGGCTACCGGATCGTCGACCCGGCCGACTGACTGGACGGCAGGCTCACTCACGGCCCAGCCCGCAGGCGGCCGTCCGGGTGCTTCCCGCCGTGGCTCACCGACCCGGAGCCGAGCCGGACCTAGCGTGCTGAGCACGTCTGTCTCCGGAAAGGGAGAAGAGAAACGTGCTCAAGGGCTTCAAGAACTTCCTCATGCGCGGCGACATCATCGTGATCGCCGTCGGTCTGGTCATCGCGCTGGCGTTCTCCACCCTGATCAAGGCGTTCACCGATTACGTCATCAACCCGATCGTCGCCCGGTTCCAGGGCGGTGACTCCGCCGGCCTCGGCTGGCAGCTCGGAGAGGAGGGCAACGCCGCGACGTACATCGACATCGGGGAGTTCATCTCGGCGCTGATCTACTTCCTCATCTTCGTGGCCGTCGTGTACTTCCTGATCGTCGTGCCGTACAAGCACTACCAGGCGCGCCGCGGCGTGACCGTCTTCGGCGAGCCGGGGCCGGTGAAGACCTGTCCGGCCTGTCTGGCCGAGGACATCCCCGAGGCCGCGACCAAGTGCCGCTACTGCACGAGCCAGCAGCCGTCCATGGGCGCGCTCGTCTGACCGGGCGGCCGTGCACGGGCGCGAAACGCGGATGCCGCGGGGGACCGTCGACGTTAGATTGACCCGTGTACGCGACGGGGGAGACAGCGCCCCGAGGGGGCGGGCGAAGCAGGGGGGCGACGCCGATGATGTTCGGGTACTCGGACCAGTGGTGGGCGCTGCTCATGCTTCCGACCTTGTTGTGGGTGCTGTTCGGGCCGTTCGCCATGGTTTCGCTGGGGGTGTGGTGCGCCTCGGCGCCAGGTCGGCGGCCTCGGCTCTGGTCGGTGCTGGTCCCGCTGATACCGGTGGTGACCTCGGCGATCCTCACGACCTTCCCACTCGGCAAGTGGGACCGGCCGCGGCGGGTGGACGGCGGTCTGGATCCGCCGGCGAACCTGGACGACTTCCTCGGCTACCTGGTCGTGTACATCGGTGGCATCACGGTGTTGCCCTGGCTGCTCGGCTACGGCATCACGCACCTGGTGCGCTTCATACGGGCCCGTCGGCGCGGCCCGGCAGAGCCGCGCCTGCGCGCTGTGCGCCCGAATCACCGTCGCCGTTTCAGCGCCCGCTTCATGCGGGGCAGTTCATCGTCGAACATCCGGCCGACCAGCGCACCGCCGAAGACGACGACGCCCACGGCGACGAGCCAGGACTCGATGACGAGGAACGCCCCGAACGGGCCGTAGGTGACGGCGCTCGACGCGATCAGCGGAGAGAAGACGAGCCGGGAGAAGATCCGCAGTCCGAGCAGTCCCAGCATGGTGGACACCGCCCCGGGGAGCAGGGCGAGCCACGCGATCCGGCCCCCGAGCAGCAGCCGTTGGGACCACCAGAAGAAGAGGATGCCGCCCACTACGACGACGACACCACGAGCCGGGTCACGCCACCAGTATGTGACGGCGAACAGGTAGAGAACCCCGATGAGGACTGCCAGCCACACCACATGCCGCCACCTGGCCCGCAAGCGCCCCGGGGGAAGATCCCAGGCCTTCTCGTAGCCGCTCTGCACCACTGTGCCGAACGAGAGGCCGAAAACGGTGAGCAGGGCGAGGCTGAACGCCGTCGTGGTCCGCAACACCCGCCCCGGCAGAGCGAACAACTGCTCGATCTCCTCCCTGGCGGCCGCCGATACGCCGAGTCCGTCCCCCAGCCACTGCGCGAACCCCTTCCCACCCGCCGTATCCGCCGCGGACACGACGATGAGCAGCGGTACCAGCGTGAGGAACCCGAGCGCGGCGAATCCCAGCGAACGCTGCCACAGCTCCAGATCGCTGACCCGCCCCCACCGGTGCCCGGCCCGCAGCCGGCGGATCATGCTGCGTATCCGGCTGAACGGGGACCATCCCCCTGCGGGACCGGTGGTCATCGTCTTACCGGAACTCGGGCCGCCGCCGTCAGCGTCCACGCGGCGGCCTTCGGGATGACGAGCATGGCGCGCTCCGGGGATCTGCTGGTCCGTCATGGGGGAGGGGCGGCGCCTGCCTGCCGGGATTCGGACAGCCGCCGACCCGGGGGCGAAGTCATTTCGTCAGCACTGTCCTCGGCCGCCTGACACGTGACCGGGCAATGTCCTCGGTCGTCAGCCCGCCGGCGCCGACCCGATCCGGATTGTCGTTGGGATGCATCACGTCTCCTGTTGTTCCGCCATCCGGCGCCGAGGGCGGCTCAAGTCCCGGCCGGCCCGGCCCGACGTCCGTCGGTGAGCAGTTCGTCGAACAGGGCTCGGTAATGCACCATGGCCCCGCGTAGTTGTTCCGTGGTCGCCTCGTGTCGTGTGCTGAGGGAGTCGACCTCGTGAGCCGCCCGGTAGTGCCGCAGGGTGCGGCCGTGCTCGACGGAGAGGTCCCGTACCTGCTGGTCGAAGTTCTCCGTCGGGTACCCGCGAGCCTGCATGAGCGAGGTGACGAGTCGGTCCGCGTCGTGGACGGCTGTGTCCGGACGACCGACGAACTGCTCCTGCACGCCGTCCCACTCGCGTGCGTACCTCTCTCGTTCCGTGCTGGGGAGGGGCTGCAGCTCGAGTGAGTCATGACGCTTCTCGCGCTCGGCGAGGTCGTGCACGGCCACCCTGCGACTGCCGGTGTCCTCGACGGTCCGTGCGTACTCCGGGCCGAATCGCTCCTGTAGACGGCGCCGCCGCATGACGCGAACCGTGGCCACCGTTATGAGGGCGACCACCACCAGGGCGGGGATGATGATGGCCAGTACTGTCCCGGTTGACATCGGGGCGGCCCCCTTGATGGATTCCGGATGGCCCCACGCGGCGCGGCTGCCCCCTCGCGACGTGTCCGAAACGGTCCCGTGGAGAAGGCTGCCGGAGAGATGACCCGCTGCCGCCGGGCAAACCGTCCTCTTCGCCGAAACCGCCGGTTGCCGGACGCCGGTTGCCGGGCGAGTGGTGTCACGCCCTTTCGAACTCCATGACGTCCGCGAGAGCCGAATGCAACCTCGCCGTGCCGTCGGCGTCGGCGGCGATCACCGCGTACAGCCAGGAGCGTCCGTCGTCGGGGGCGTCCGCGTAGAGCACTACTCCTTCGCCGCTGTCGGGGGACCAGGCCAGGTCCCCTGCCCGGAGCAGGCGCAGAGCGTCTGCGAAGGTGTGGGCGAGGCGGGATCGGCTTTCGGCGAGCAGCCAGGCGGGGGAATCGAATCCCGCGTCGGAGCACAGGCGATGAACCATGGCATGGGGAGTTGTGGTGGCGGTGCGCCGAACGTTGCTCTCCGTGGCGTACAGAGTGCCGTCCGATGCCAAGAGTGCGTCGATTCCGTACGGCCCGCGATACCCGTGGGCGGAGAGGTGCCGACCGAGCATCGCTCCCCAGTGCCCCAGCTCCCTCGTGGCCATGTCCGTGGCGTGATCCAAGGGGGAGACATAGCCGGCGTACGAGCCGGCCACCGTACGCATCTCGCCGCTGAACAAGAGACGGGGACCGCTCGGGAGCGCCTCCATCTGAACACTGACGGACCGGGCCTCAGCCAGCCATTCCTCGACCACCCAGCCGCCACCTCCTGCCGACCCGGGCGGAGGCACGGCACGCGCCCAGTCGGCATCGGTGCCGGAGACGAACCTCAACCCGTGTCCGCCTGCCGAGCGATCCGGCTTCACCACGATCCGTCCGTACCGTTCGAGCATGGTGGAGACGGTCTCGACGAGGGCTCCGTCGTCACAGCTCCGCCCAGGCGGCGTCCGCACACCCCATTCTCCGGCCAGCTCTCGGAACCCGCTCTTCGTGTTGAGGCGGTACACCGCCGCCGGCGCTGACGGTGGCACGCCGCTCGTCCCGTAGGGCTCGACCGGCACGCCCAGACGGTCGGCGAAGTCGACGGTGGGGGAGTCAAGCGCGAGAGGGAGCAGTCGCGCTCCGGGCCGATGGGCGATGAGCGCTCGGACCTCGTCTGTCAGGCCCTCCCGGTCCAGAGCCTCCGCCATGGGGACTCCGGCGGAGAACGGGATGGTGAGCACCGTGATGCCGCGGTGCGGGACACCCAGCAGGCCGCAGGCGTAGCGCGTGAAGTCGCGTCCGAGCGGTACGGGCGTCAGCAGTACGTCCCCCGGCCGCATCAGCCAGATCTCGCGGGGGGCCTGCCGAGCCCAGTGGGCCAGCGCGTGATGGGCCCGGATGCTCACGGCGACGTCCGAGAAGAAGTTCGCGCACACGATCAGCGGTGCCCGGGGCTCTTCCATGCCCCCATGCTCGACCGCTGTGAGCGGAGGTGCACGTGCGGACCGTAATTGGCGCCGGTACGAAGATGGCGGCTGGGTACACGCAGCACATGCGTGACACAGTGCTCGACCTTCAGGGACCGCCATTGCCGCGCGGGCGAGGGGCGATCTCGGCGGCGGTCATCGCTCATCTCACCACGGGCGAGCCCTTGCCGGTGTCGGCTGTGGCGGACGCGGATCCGTACGAGGACGATCTTCAGTTGGCCCTGTACGTCTGCTACGAGCTGCATTACCGCGGATTCGGTGGGGTCGATCCCCGCTCCGAATGGGACCCCGAGCTCCTGGAACTGCGGCGCGGGCTGGAGGACCGGTTCCTCGCCGCTCTCCGTCACGACGCCTCCCGCCATGCAACCGTGACCGACGCGCTCGCGGAACTGTTGGTGGAGCCCGTACAAGGCGGCGGAGTCTCACACTTCCTGCGGGACCAGGGCGAGCTGTGGCAGGTGAAGGAGTACGCGATCCAGCGCTCGCTGTACCACCTGAAGGAGGCGGATCCTCATGCCTGGGTGCTTCCCAGGCTGCGGGGGCGTGCCAAGGCCGGAATGGCGGCCGTGGAGTTCGACGAGTTCGGCGGGGGCCACGCCGAACGCATCCACGCCGGGCTCTTCGCCGACCTCATGGTCGATCTCGGCCTGGACGCCACCTACGGTCGTCATGTCGATGCCGCGCCGGCGCAGATGCTGGCCGTCGTCAATCTGATGTCCCTGTTCGGGCTGCACCGTGCGCTGAGGGGCTGCCTCATCGGTCACTTCGCGACCGTGGAGATCACATCCTCGCCCGGATCCGCTCGCCTGGCCGCAGCGATGCGCCGCACAGGAGCAGGCCGAGCGGCGGAGTTCTTCTACACCGAGCACGTCGAGGCCGACGCCGTTCACGAGCAGGTCGTCCGGCGCGAGGTCATCGCAGGGCTCCTCGAGGACGAGCCCCATCTGGAGGCCGACATCGCCTTCGGCGTGGACACCACGATCTTCCTCGAGGACTGCCTCGCAGGTCATGTCCTGGGTGCCTGGCGCGACGGGAGGTCGTCACTCAACGTCATCGGCGCGTGAGAAATGCAGCGTGTCGCCAATAAGAGATCGTCGTGAGGCCATGAGACTCATAGCTCTGCCGGGTGTATACGCCCCCCAAGACGACACGGCTCTGCTGGCGGGCGCGCTGAAACGCGAGACACTGCCATCGGACGCGCAGGTGCTCGACGTCGGAACAGGAACGGGAGCCCTCGCCGTGGCCGCTGCGTTGCGGGGAGCCGACGTGACGGCCGTCGACATCTCCCGTACGGCAGTGTGGACCGCCCGTCTCAACGCACGGCTGGCACGAAGGCGGATCCGCGTTCTGCGTGGTGATCTGACGACGCCGGTCGCAGGACGCACCTTCGACCTGATCGTCAGCAACCCGCCCTATGTCCCCGGCCCGCTCGACGCCCCTCGTCGAGGCCCGGCGCGGGCATGGGAGGCCGGGCAGGACGGTCGGCTGATCCTCGATCGCATCTGCCAGGACGTGCCTCGCCTTCTGAGGGCCGGGGGAGTGCTTCTTCTCGTGCACTCCGCGCTGAGCGGAGAGGCACCTACTCTCGCGGGTTTGCGGGCCGCCGGATTGAGGGCGGAGACCCTGGGGCGGGCGGCGGTGCGATTCGGTCCCGTCCTCAGGGCCAGGCGATCGTGGATGTGCCGGCAGGGCCTTGTGCGGCCATCTGACGACTCGGAGGAGCTGGTGGTCATCCGTGCCGAACGAACCCGCTGAGAACGTGCGTCGCATCACCGTCCAGGCGAACGGGCCGATGCTTGTCGAGGGTCCCGTCGAAGTCGCTCTGGAGGACGGAACCTTGGTCAGGTCGGACCGGTTCTGTGTTGCGCTCTGCACATGTCGCCGCAGCCGTCGCTTTCCCTGGTGCGACACCAGTCACCGCAGGCGGACACGGCCAGGCCCGTCGAGGTCCGGGGAGGCAGGCGAAGAGACGCCGAATCCCGACTCCTGAGTACGTGGGTGCGGATGTATGCCCGGCACGTGGGTAGTCGCCTGTTCCGCGGTGAGAGGAACTCACGATGAATCTCACGGACGCCTGGGAACGGCCCGCTGCTCGTCCGACCGCCCGGCCCGACGCGGTCACGGCGGGTTCCGAGGCCGATGAAACGCTGCCTTCCGACCACACGCAGGCCATCCTGGAGACCACCAAGGCGATCGGCTCCCTGCTCAAGACCTCGGGATGCCCGTTCGCGCTCGTCGGAAGCGTCGCCGCCTACGCGCATGGCATCCCCGTCCCGCTCCAACACGACACCGACTTCGCCCTGCGACGCGAGGACGCCGACACGGTCGTCCAGCTGCTGGAGAAGCAGGGTGTACAGATCGTGGCACCGCCCGAGGACTGGCTGATCAAGGCACGAGCGGGCGGGGAGGACATCGATCTGATCTTCGCGCTGGCCGGCAACCCCGTCACCAGCGAACTCCTCGACCGAGCAGCGCCCTTGCCCGTGGACTCCGTCCACATGCCCGTCCTGGCCCCGACCGACTTGATGGCCGGGCGACTTGCCGCGCTCTCCGAGCATCACTGCGACTTCGGCGCGCTGCTGCCGCTGGCGCGCGGTCTGCGGGAGAAGGTCGACTGGGACCGGGTACGCCGCGAGACCGGCGACGCACCGATGGCAGCGGCCTTCCTGTACCTGCTGGAACTGCTCGACGTCATTCCGGTGGCCGCTCTCCACGAGCGGAGGGATGGCGATGACAATCGGTGACCACGGCGCCTACCCGGTCGAGTACCGGATCGCGCATCTGAGGGAGCGGCTTGCGAAGGAGGATGTCGGGGAGCTCGGCGTGCGTGTCGAAGCACGAGGCGGAACCGTGCTGCTCACCGGCACGGTGCAGACCGCCGATCGGCGCGACGAGATCCTGCGCCTGGCGCGTGCCGAGCTCGCGGGCCTGCACGTCCGCTCCGATCTCGTTCTCGCGGGCGCCGAACCTCCCGCCCGGCACGAGGAGATGCCGTGACCGGCCCCGGTGCCGCAAGGGCCGCAGATCAGGGACTGCGTGACGTCGTGCGGGTGGCGGCCGTCGGCGACATCCACCTCGGCCCCGACTGCAGCGGCCTGCTTCGCCCGGCCTTCGAGACACTGCCGGAGTGCGCCGACGTATTGCTGCTGGCGGGGGACCTGACTCGGCACGGAACGGTCGTGGAGGCACAAGTGGTGGCCGAGGAGGTGCGCGATCTCGGGGTGCCCGTGATGGCGGTGCTCGGCAACCACGACTACGACGCGGGCCAGGAGGCAGACGTCACGCGCACGCTCGAGGCGGCCGGGGTGGCCGTCCTCGAAGGGCGCGCCGCGCGAATGACAGTGGGGGAGCACACGGTGGGCATCGCCGGTGTGAAGGGCTTCTGCGGAGGGTTCGCGGGCCGCAGCGCTGGTGAGTTCGGCGAGCCGGAGATGAAGGCATTCGTCCGCACGACCCGGCTGGCTGCGGACGGGCTCCGGCATGCGCTCGCGGGACTGGCGACGGACGGGTGCCGGGTGCGGATCGCACTGACGCACTTCTCCCCGGTGCCGGACACCCTCGCGGGCGAGCCACTGGAGATCTATCCGTTCCTCGGCAGCTATCTGCTTGCGGAGGCCATCGACGTGGCGGGAGCGGACCTCGCGGTCCACGGCCACGCGCACCTCGGCGCCGAGCACGGCACGACGGCGGGCGGCGTCCGTGTCCGCAACGTGGCCCAGCCGGTCATCGACCGGGCCTTCGCGCTGTACGACCTGCCGCTCGACGCTCGACCGGGGGGAGAGCCTCTGGGGCGGCCCCCGGTGGATCCTGACGACATGCGCCACGGCTGACCGAACGTCAGCGGACACTGCAACAGTGTCTCGGAGAGCCCACAGCGCATCAGCGGACACACGACGCCTTCACCGCGCACACCCCCGCTCGGGGTTCCCCGGGCGGGGAGTCGTCCGCACCGGGCTCGGGCGGGGAGTCGTCTGCACCGGCCACCGGCCACCGGTCAGCACTGGCCGGGCTGTTGGCGCTCGCTTCAGCCTCTGGGGCTGATCCCGCTCAGTCAGGGCTTGAGGAGAGTCTTGATCATGCCGTTCTCCTTGGCCTGGAACATCGCGTAGGCCCGTGGGGCCTGTTCCAGCGGCATCGTGTGGGTGGCGAAGCCCTCCACGCCGAGCGGGTCCGAATCGGCCAGCAGCGGGAGGATGTCATCCACCCAGGACCGTACGTTCGCCTGGCCCATCCGCAGCTGGATCTGCTTGTCGAACATCGTGAGCAGGGGCATCGGATCGATCGCCCCGCCGTAGACGCCCGACACAGAGACCGTGCCGCCGCGCCGTACGACGTCGATCGCGGTGTGGAGGGCGTCGAGTCGGTCCATGCCGGCGTGCTCCATCAACGGCCTGGCCAGTGCGCCGGGAAGCATCGCCGTGGCCCTCTGCGCCGCCGCGGTGAGCCGGGTCCCGTGAGCCTCCATGCCCACGGCGTCGATCACGGAATCGGTGCCCCGTCCGTCGGTCAGCTGCCTGATCACGGCGCCCAGGTGCTTGCCGTGCTCGTTCAGGTCCAGGACATGGATGCCGTGCGTGCGCGCGCGTTCCAGCCGGGCCTCGACCAGGTCGACTCCCAGCACCAGTTGCGCGCCTCGGTACAGGGCGATCCTGGCGGCCATCTGCCCGATCGGTCCGAGACCCAGCACGGTGACGGAGCCCCCGGGCGGGATGTCCGCGTACTCCACGGCCTGCCAGGCCGTGGGCAGCACGTCGGACAAGTAGACGAAACGTTCGTCGGGTGGCCCCTTGGGGACCTTCACGGGCAGGGTGTCGCCGAACGGCACCCGCAGGTACTCGGCCTGCCCACCGGGGACCTGTCCGTACAGCTTGGTGTAGCCGAAGAGCGCCGCGCCCTTGCCGTACGCAGTGACCTGCGTGGTCTCGCACTGGGACTGGAGTCCCTGGTCGCACATGAAGCACCGTCCGCAGGAGACGTTGAACGGAACGACGACCCGGTCGCCGTGACGCACTGCGGACACCTCCGGCCCCACCTCCTCCACGAAGCCCATGGCCTCGTGTCCCAGGATGTCGCCGGCCTCGAGATACGGCCCCATCACGGTGTAGAGGTGCAGGTCGGAGCCGCAGATCCCGCTGGACGTGACCTTGACGATGATGTCCGTCGGTTGCTCCACTCGCGGGTCGGGAACGGATTCCACACGGACATCCCGGGCGCCTTGCCAGGTCAGTGCGCGCATGGCTCTGCCTCCTAGCTAGAGGTGCGGGAAGAGACGAACAGCGGCTTCCCCTAACCCTTCATGGCTATTCGCCACCGAGGAGGGCATCTGCTGCCCGCGACCCGCTCTCCGTGCCGAGCGCAGAGTGAGCCGGTTCTCACGGCGGGGGCGAGGGCGTGGCCACTGCTCGGCGCCGGGACGGACTCGAATGAGCAGGTGGGATGCATGGTTGACCGGTGAACGGGCAGTAGCGAGCGGAAGTGTTCACAGGGGGGTTCGTGTGGAGGTCACCATGATCCCGCTTCTCCTCGTGCTACTCGTGATCCTCGTCCTGTTCGGGATCGGCTTCACGGCTCACGTGCTTTGGTACATCGCCATAGCGGTTCTGGTGCTGTGGCTGCTCGGCTTCTTCCTCCGTGCCGACTCCGGCCAACGCTGGTACCGGTGGTGAGAGACCCTCTGGCGAGAAGGGACCAAGAAATGAGCACCGGCGAAAAGTTGAAGGCCACGGCCGAGCAGGTCGTCGGCAGAGCCGTGAAGAAGGCAGCGCATGCCATGGGCAACGAGACCACCGCGGCCAAGGGAGCAGCTCTGGAGTCCCGTGGCAAAGCCAGGCAGGTGAAGGAGAAGGGGAAGGACGCCTTGGGGCAATGATCTGCCGACTGCAGACAGGTTTCTGCGTGGAGAAGAGAAGAGGCTCTCCATGAGTATCATCGGCTGGATTCTGGTGGGACTGCTCGCCGGCATCATCGCGAAAATGCTGATGCCGGGCCGGGATCCCGGGGGCGTCATTTTGACGATCCTCATCGGCATCGCGGGGGGACTGCTGGGCGGATGGCTCGGCAAGGTCATCTTCGGGGTGGATTCCATCGACGGCTTCTTCGAGCTCTCCACATGGATCGCCGCGATTGTCGGTTCTCTCATCCTCCTGGCCCTCTATCGGCTCGTGGCCGGTGCGAGACATCGTCACTGACGAGGCCGGTGCTCCGATCGCCACCTTCGGCGGTGACCCTCAATCCCGGGATCGCCGCCTTCGGCGGTGAGTCTCAGTCCCTGGGCGGGAGCAGGGGCCCCAGTGGTCCGAGGTCGAGGTTGAGGTCCTCCAGCGAGTAGCCGTGTTCGGCGCACAGGTCGGCGAGGCTGTCATGGAGGGCCAGCAGCGTGGCTCCGAGCTCCTCCTCCTGCTCGTCGGTGAGACCGCCGGCGTCCACCCGCCGCATGGCCTGGCGTTCGATGAGCTGGCGAAGGAGTTCGACGAGGGTGAGGACGAGTTTGAGGAGATCCTCTTCGACGGTTTCCCGGTCGGCGTGGATGCGGCGCGCGGGGCGCGCCGGCTCGCCCTGCGCAGCGGGCGGCGCCTGGACGAGCCGGAAGGCCTGCGACATGGTGTCGCGGACGTCGTCAAGGCCCGATGAAGGGCGACGCTGCCGTGGGCGGTGCTCAGGTGTCACGTCGACCGCCCTCCTGCGCCCTGAAGGGCTCTGTGTCGGACTCGACGGACACGATGAGGGCACGCAGCGATATGCGGACGAGGTCGATGTCGGCGATGGACAGGACGATGTCGCCGACCACGACGACTCCGCCGCTGAGCAGCCGGTCGAGGAGGTCGACCAGCGCGACCTGGCGGCCGGGCAGCGGTTCGTTGCGACCTGCGAGAGTCATGGCGCCCGCTCGGAGCCTTCGGCCGGCGCTGGGGTCTCGGGTGGTGCCATGGCGAACGAGTACGGTGCCCAAGGGCCGGTGACCTCGATACGGATCTCGGGGAAGTCCTGCGCAGCGCGTGCGATGGCGGCCCGGAACTGGTCGGTCCGCTCGTCGGGAATGAGATACGCGTCGTTGAGGACGTTCTCCTGGGCGCCCGCCAGACTGCCGCGCTGCGGTGCGTGGCGCACGCGCTGCGAGGCGTGGCGGGCGGCTAGGGCCTCGATGGCCTCGGCGGCGTCCTGCGCCTGTCGGTAGACCGCTTCGCGGGCATGGTGCTGGGCCCTGCGGCGCTGCAGATACGCCTTACCCGGTGTCGTTGCGGGCACCGCGGCCCGGTCGGAGCCGGCAGGGGCCTGTGTGTCGGGCTCGGAGGCCGGCGCGGGGAGGTAGATCTTGACGCCGAATTCGGTGTGGGCCGCGAGCTGGGTCAGTCGCTCGGCGAACGTGTGGTGCTGTGTGCCGAGGGCTTGGCGTGCCCTGTGGTCGTCCTGATAGACGGTCGCCATGCGCAGGGGCAGGACCGTGGCGTGTTCGCCGACGGCCTGGACGACGTCGTGGTGGGCGCGGGCGACACTCTCCAGCCACTGGAGATCCTCGAAGTGATTCTTGAGGGCAGCCTCGTTGAAGTCGCGATGGGGCACCGCGCTGATGACGAATGCGAGAGGAGCCGGATCGGCGTCGGAGGTATCGGAGGACGCGGAGGGATCGCTCAGGAGACGGACGGGCGCCTTGCCGATGCCACGGATGTGTGTGAGCGCCTCGCGCAGGGACTCAGTCTGCCGAGCAACGGCGTACACGTAAGTAAGGGTGTCTTGCGGCGCGTTCACTGCGGGTGCCCTCGTGTCGGTCCATCCGGTTCGCCGGGGGGTCCTTCATCGGTGGACGGCTCCTCGGACTCCCGCTCCCCGATCTGATCTCGGCGGAGTGCCTCCAACTCGGCGCGCAGACGGCGGTTCTCCTGTTCCAGCGGGCTGCCGGTGTGCCGGGAGGACAGTGAGGGGTCGTGCTCCCACCAGTCGATGCCCATCTCCTTGGCCTTGTCCACGGAGGCGACCAGGATGCGGAGTTTGATCGTCAGCAGCTCGATGTCGAGCAGGTTGATGCGGATGTCGCCGGCGATGACGATGCCCTTGTCCAGCACCCGCTCGAGGATGTCGGCGAGACTGGACGAGGAACTCGATCCGTACGGCACGGGGGCGGCACGGGACGGGAACTCGCCGAGTCGGCCGGGCAGGGGTTCGGTCACGATTACGGCCTCGCTTCCGGGTCACCGTAGCTGCTGCCGGAACGCTGCGATCTCGTCGAGTCGGTCGACCAGCTCGTCCTCCCGACGATCGAACGACTCCTGGTCGATCTCACCATTCACCAGCCGCCGCTCCAGGTCGGCAAGTTCGCGCCAGACGGGGGCGGGGTCGTAGTACTCCTCCTCGGCCTTGTCGGCGACCTGCTGGGCGACCCATACGACGCCGCGCACAGGTGCGACCGGAAGCGTCAGGAGGGACGTCAGCAGTCCCATCGACCTTCTCCCTTCGGATGGGTGGATGTGGTCACTGCGCGAAGCTGTAGGGGGGCAGGGGACCGGTGCATCGAAGGTCCACGCCGCCACCGAGCTGGGCGCCGAGACGTGCCTGGGTCTTGAGGAAGTCGTCCTCCTTCTCGTCGGGCACCAGGAGTGAGAGGTTGAGAATGTCGCGGGCGGAGACCGGGCGGGTGACATGGTCACGCGCGAAGGGCACGAGTGCCTCGATCAGGCCGGCGGCCAGGCTCTCTTGCCGTGCCTGGACCTCGCGCGCCACCAGCTCCCCCAGAGCGAGGGGTACCTGCGGGTCCTGGTCACCGGCACGTATGCGTTCGTTGAGCGCCCTCGCCTCGGGCAGGTCCTCGAGGATCTGGTGCAGCAATGGATCCTCGTCTTCCTGCGAGGCTCGCACGTGATACTCGACGCAGCCCTCCAGGCGCCGCAGAGCGGTGAGGTAGGTGTCGGCGTTCTGCTCCAGAGCCTGCTGGATGGTGAGTTCGTCGGAGGCGACGTAGCCGAACTGCAGAGGGAGGACGACACCGTCCGCCATCAGGCGCTCCTGGACCTCCTTGTGCACCATGAGATCGCGGCGCTTGGGCCGGATCTCCTCGGAGATGTCGCTCACGACTGCGCAGAGCGTGCCGGTGGTGACTGTGCGCAGAGGTGAGGGGTCCGAGCCCACGCCGTTCATGTCGTCGATGCGGTGGGGATGGGCCCCGGAGGTGATCGCGTACACGTAGAGCGCCATCGGTCACTCCTTCTCCCGGCGTGCCGTGCGCCGGGCCGGGCGTCGCCGTCTGGGGGCGGCCTCTTCTTCCTCTTCTTCCTCCTCTTCCTCATCCGGCTCCTCGGACTTGGAGGATTTGCCCGTCAGAGACTCGGTCACGGCTTCGACGGCTCCGGTCAGCGCGCCCTTGGACTTTCCTCGGGCACCGCCTTCCTGCATGTTCTCCACGACCTCCGGCAGCTGGGCCGGTGCCTTGCGGCCGGCTTCGAGGTCGAGGCGGTTGCATGCCTCGGCGAAGCGCAGGTACGTGTCGACGCTGGCCACGACGATGCGGGCGTCGATCTTGATGATCTCGATGCCCACCAATGAGACACGGACGAAGACGTCGATGACCAGGCCCCGGTCGAGAATGAGCTCGAGTACGTCGTAGAGGCTGCTGGGGCTCCCGCCCCCCACTCTGCTGATGTTGCTGCCGCCTTGCGGCACCATGGTCATGGCGCCTCCTTCCTCGCGGGATGCTGAGCGGCTGCCCCTACGACGGCCGGTCAATCATGCCGCGGGTGTAGCGGCGGGTACGTTCGTAGGAGATGAGCTCGCCCTCCTCGTTCAGAGCGACTCGGTAGCTGGCCATCACGCTGGTGGTATCCGGGATCCGCTCCAGCTCCAGCACCTCTACCTGCGCTTCCCAGCCGTCATCGGTCGGCTTGAGGGAGGAGACGGAATCGGGTGCCCGGCCCAGGAGTTGGGCCAGCTGCTCGCCTGCTGAACGCATCGCCGAGGCCGCGTTGGCCACTCCGGAGCGTCGCCTGGAGGCAGCTCGCCGGGACGGTTGCCTGTCCTTGTCCTCATCCTTGCCGCCGGAGCGCGACGACGCGCGCCGCGGGCGTGCAGGTTCTGCTGCGGCCATAAGTCACTCCCCTGGGGAGACGGCCTCATAGAAACTAGAATGTCACTAAATACAGGCATAAGTCTTGCCGTGCGGGCAGAGGCCACTTGTAGTGGCGCAGAAGGTGCCGATGGCTGCCCCAGCCGGACTGTTCCCAGCGCGAAGCCATGACCCGCGATTCGCCGTCCGAGAGCGCCATCGAAGAGCGTCCGCCAGCGCCCAGGTAAAGGGGATGATCATGCAGGACACGACAAAGATCGCGCTCGCAGCCGCGGTGGCTGGGGGTTATGTGCTCGGCCGAGCAAAAAAGGGCCGCCTCGCTTTCACCATGGCGACCTATCTCGCCGGTCGTCGTTTCGGGCTGGAACCCGCACAGCTGATGAGGGAAGGCGTTTCCCGGCTGAAGGAGATGCCGCAGTTCGCCGACCTCGGCGATCAGCTGCGTGGTGAAGCCCTCGACGCAGGCCGGGAGGCCCTCGGCGTGGCGGCGAATCGCAAGCTCGCTCAGCTCGCGGATTCCCTGCATGATCGCACGCTGGAACTCACGCGCGGCAGTTCTGATCGGGAGGACGAGGAGGAGGAAGAAGCGGACGAGGAAGAGGAACCGTACGAGGACGAGGAGGAAGAAGAGGAGGAGGAAGAGGAGGAAGAAGAGGCGCCCGAGGAGGAGGGCGAGGAAGAGGAGGCGTCCGAGGAGGAGGGCGAGGAAGAGGAGGCGTCCGAGGAGGAGGGCGAGGAAGAGGAGGGGGAGGAGGAAGAAGAGGAGCCGGAGGAACATCCTCCACCGCGGCGGCGGACTCGCTCCACCGCTCGAAGCAGCGCCGGTTCCAAGCGGGCTGCTCCTGCGAAGAAGACAGCAGCCAAGAAGTCGGCAGCGAAGAAGCCGGCAGCCAAGAAGGCGACCAGTAGAAAGCCCGCAGCGAAGGCCACTCCCGCGAAGAAGAGTGCTGCCTCGAGGACCACGGAGAAGAAGGCCGGGGCGTCGCCGAGGAAGACCTCGGGCCAAGCCACCGCACGCAAGACGGCCGCCAAGAAGACGGCCGCCAAGAAGACAACCGCTAAGAAGGCGACCGCCAAGAAGGCGCCAGCCAAGAGAGCGCCTGCCAAGAAGGCGCCTGCCAAGAAGGCACCGGCCAAGAGAGCGCCTGCCAAGAAGGCGCCGGCCAAGAGAGCGCCGGCCAAGAAGAGCGCAGGAAGCAGCTCACCACGTAAGGCAGCTGCCAAGAAGACGGCGGCCCGCAAGACGTCTGCGCGGAGGTAGGTCATGGCAAGGTCAGACCGCGACCGCGCACAGGAATCCAGCGCGGGTTTGGATCAACTGCTCAAGGAACTGCCCGAATACTTCGCCGCACAGGCGGACCGACTGGCGGACAAGGCATCCGACAAGCTCGGAGACCTCACCGATCAGCTCTACGACGTGGCGGAGAACGGGGGCAAGCTCTCCGACGTCGGCGGAATCGGCTCACGCCTCCTCCAAGGCGATTCGCCGCTGAAAGCCATTGCGGGCCAGTCTCTCGGGAAGGTCAAGGACAAGGTGACCGACGCCGCCTCCCAAGTCTTCGGCAAGGGCAAGGGCCGCAAGGGCGGTGGCGGCAAGGTCGTCAACATGTTCGAGGTCGCCGATGTCGGACTGCCGCTCCGCACGGTCTACGACCACTGGACGCAGTACGAGAACTTCAGCGGCTTCACCAAGGGCGTGCGCGACGTGTCCCGCGATGACGAGACGACCAGCGACTGGAAGCTCAAGGTGGGGCCGTCCAGCCGGAGCTGGAAGGCCACCGTCCAGGAACAGATTCCCGACGATCGCATCGTGTGGACCTCAGAAGGAGCCAAGGGATCCACCCGCGGCTCCGTCAGCTTCCACGAGCTCGCCCCGTCACTGACCCGGATCGTCGTCGTCGTCGAGTACCACCCGGCCGGATTCTTCGAGAAGACGGGCAACATATGGCGGGCCCAGGGCAGGCGCCTGCGCCTGGACATCAAGAACTTCGTCCGCTACGTCACCCTCACCACCGAGGAACCGGAAGGCTGGCGTGGGGAGATCCGGGACGGCGAGGTCGTCCAGACTCACGAAGACGCTCTGGAGGAGGAAGAGGAGGAGCAGGGCGACCAGGAGTCCGAGTACGCCGACGAAGGCGACGACGGAGAAGAAGAAGCCGAAGAAGGCGGCGAAGAGGAAACCGACGAGTACGAGGATGACGACTCGGAGTACGACGCCGACGAGCAGCCCGAGGACGAGCAGCCCGAGGACGAGGAACTCGAGGATGAGGAGGGGGAGGGCGGCGAAGAGGAGGAAGAGAGTGTAGAAGAGGACGAGGAAGACGAAGAAGCCACCCCTGCCCGCAAGCGCCGAGGCCGCCGCTAGGTCGCGTCCGCGTGAGTTCGCGCCGAGGAACATCCCAAGCCGGGGGCCGGCGGGAGAAGTCTTCTCCCCTCGGCCCCCGGCTTGTGCGGTCGCAAAGCCGCGTCAGTGCTTGAGCGTGTCCTTCGCCTTCTGGGCGGTCTGCTTGGCGTCACCCGCCACCTGCTCGGCCCGCCCCTTCATCTCCAGACTCTCGTTTCCGGTGGCCTTTCCCGTGGTCTCTTTCGCCTTGCCCTTGGTGGTCTTGGCGATGTTCTTGGCCTTCTTTCCTGCGCCCATTCCTCTCATCTCCAGACATCGAGCTGTGTGGGCTGTGAAAGCACCCCGGCGTGTACCCCGGATGAGAATGAGTACGCGCCGACCCGGCAATGAGGCGAATGTGGTTCCTCGGCGGGCGCTGGGACGTTCGGTGCCTGGAGACGTTCGGTACGGGCACGGACGCGTACCGTGTCCATCGATCACGATCCTCGGAGAGTGCTCAGGCCGTCACCGACGAGAAGGGACTCTCATCGAGTTGCCGCAAGAGCTCGACGGGATCTCGGTAGACGGCGGCGGCGCCGGCTTCTTCCAGGTCATGGCGGGGGATGCCGCCGCACAGCAATCCCACGCAGGTCACACCGGCCGCCGTGGCGGCCTTCATGTCCCACACCGTGTCGCCGACGAACACCGCGCGCTCAGGCGGCACCTGCGCCGACTCCAAGGCGCGTTGCACGGGTTCGGGCGCGGGTTTGCCGTCCTCCACGTCATCTGCGGTGGCCGTGTCCGAGATCGCGTCGTCGGCGTCGATCGCACGGCGCAGAGCTCGGAGTTCGTTGTCCTTGGCAGAGGTGACGAGCACGACCGTCCAGCCCTCGCGTGCCAGAACCCGAAGCAGTTCGGAGGCCGAGTCGAACGCGGGAAGCCTGTCGAAGTACGTGGCGTACAGGGTGTCGTGCGCAGCGCTCAGGCGATCGTCCTCCGTACGATCACGGCCCTCACCCAGGAGGTGATCGAGCAGATCCTCGCCGGGCAGACCGACGGCACGATGGATGGCGTGCATCGGAACGGAGTGTCCCGCCTGGCGCAGGCCCTCCCACCACGCCGTCACATGCAGATGGTTGGTGTCCGCGAGAGTGCCATCGACATCGAACAACGCTGCGCGGCTCATCTCGACTCCCTCGCCTCACAGGTCCCGGAGGGCGGGCAGCAACTTCGTCTCCGCCCAGTCCAGGAACGACGCTTGGTGGTCGCCCCCGATCTGGACCAGGGCGACCTCGGTGAACCCGGCGTCGACGTAAGGGTGCACGGCCTCGACGAAGGCGTTCACATCGTCGCCGCACGGAATCGCCTCGGCGACGTCGTCGGGACGCGTGTGTGCCGTGGCTGCGGCGAAGCCCGCAGGGCCGGGCAGTTCGGCATTGACCTCCCAGCCGCCCAGCGCCCATCGGAACTGCTCGTGCGCCCGAGTCACCGCCGCGGCCCGGTCGGGGTCGTAGCAGACCGGGAGCTGCCCGATGCACGGCTTGCCGGCGCCACCGTGCGTCGCGTACGCGCTCAGCAGGTCGGCCTCGGGCTCGGTGGCGATCAGTACGTCCGCGTGGCGGCCCGCCAGCTCGCAGGACTGCTCTCCGGAGACGGCGATGCCGATCGGGGGCGGTGTAGCGGGAAGGTCCCAGAGCTTGGCGTTCTCCACGTCGAAATGCGTGCCGTGATGAGTGACGTACCCGTCGTCGAAGAGCCCGCGAATGATGCCCACGGCCTCCTCCAGCATCTCCAGGCGGACGTGGGCGGCGGGCCAGCCGGGCCCGACGATGTGTTCGTTGAGGTTCTCGCCCGAGCCGAGGCCGAGGCGGAAGCGGCCGTCGCACAGCAACTGCATGGTCGCGGCCTTCTGCGCGATCACCGCGGGGTGGTAGCGGAAGGTCGGGCAGGTCACGAACGTCATCAGAGGGATCCGCGAGGTCGCCTGTGCCGCGGCGCCCAGAACGCTCCACGCGTACGGCGCGTGGCCCTGAGAGTCGAGCCAAGGGAACGAGTGGTCGGAGATGACGGAGAAGTCGAAGCCCGCGCGCTCTGCTCCGACGACATGCGAGACCAGCTCCAGAGGACCGGCTTGTTCGGTCATCATGGTGTAGCCGATTCGTACCATATGGCGCGTCTTGCCGTAATGCGCCGCAGCGAAACCCTCCCTGCGCCGCACCCAGGCGTCCGGCTGGCTCCGGGATGCGACGTAACCCGTCGCGGGCCCGGGCCCGTATGCCGCGGCGGTGGTGCCACGGATGGACCAGCGTCACTGACTGCGCGGCCGTCACCCGCGGTCGCATGGGACGGCGGGTGACGGGAAGGACGGACCTTGTCGCGGGTTGACAGTGGTGGTCAGCCCTTGAAGATGTCCTTTGCCTTCTCCTTGGCCTCTCGGGCCTTGCCGCGACTCTCCAGAGCGGCACCCTTGGCGGCTGTGGTCTTGTCGCCCCGAGCGCCGGCCGTTTTCCTCACGGCCTTGCCGGCCACTTGCTCGGCCTTCGCCTTGGCCTTCTCGCTGGCACTCATGTCGGTCCTCTCGTGCGCAACTCCCTCATCCTCCTACCCGCCCCCCAGATGTGGAACCGGACATTCCGTCGCCGCCCGTCATGGGGAGGGTCCAGCCTTCTCACCGGCACCCGGCCGGGCTGATCACGAAGCTGGATCTCGGGCGGCGGGCCCTTTGTGGAATCGACGTCGGAGGGCCGGATGCCCCGCTGTCAGGCGCCCGACGTGCCGGTCGGCGGAGTACGCGCCAGCCTGGGGGGGAGCACTTCTGCACAGACGACTCGGAGGTTCTCCGGAGTGGACCGCCCTCGACAGCCCGGCCCGCGCGGATGGCTCGGACGTGCGCAGCGAAGTGCCTCCGCCTTCGGCGAGCGTCGGGCACGGCTCCGGGCCCAACGGGAAGCCGAGGACGACGGAGCCTGGGACGACTCGCTTCCTCCGGAACTGCGACGCGGTGACGGGACGAGACCGCCGAGCGCCGCGGCCTCGGTGCCCTGGGCCGTTCGGGTGGCCGCGGAGGCCGGTTGGCGGTTCCTGGTGCTCGCTGCCACCGTCTGGGTGCTGATGCGGGTCATCGGCGCGGTACGGCTGGTCGTGCTCGCCTTCGTGGTCGCCCTTCTGGTCACCGCGCTGCTCCAGCCGACGGTCGCCCGGCTGCACCGACACGGAATCTCTCGTGGTGCGGCGACAGCGTTGACGGCGACATGCGGATTCGTGCTGCTCGGGCTGGTCGGATGGTTCGTCGTCTGGCAGGTGCTCGACAATCTCGGGAACCTCTCCGAACGCGTTCAGGAGGGCATCGACGAACTCAAACGATGGTTGCTCGACAGCCCGCTCCACGTCACGGAGAAGCAGATCAACGACATCGCCGAAAGTCTGAGCGACACGATCGGCAACAGCACGAGTGAGATCACGTCCGCCGGCCTCCAAGGCGTGACGGTGTTGGTGGAGGTGATCACCGGGCTCCTGCTGGCCATGTTCGCCACCCTGTTCCTGCTGTACGACGGCAAACGCATCTGGCTGTGGTCGCTCAAGCTGGTGCCCGCCGCGGCACGCCCCGGTGTCGCCGGCGCGGGCCCGCGCGCCTGGCGGACCCTCACCGCGTATGTACGAGGCACCATGATCGTCGCCTTGATCGACGCGGTCTTCATCGGCGTGGGCATCTACTTCCTCGGTGTGCCGCTCGCCGTTCCCATCGGCGTGGTGATCTTCCTGTCCTCCTTCGTGCCCCTCGTCGGCGCGGTGGTCTCCGGAGCACTTGCCGTCGTCGTCGCGCTCGTCACCGAGGGCGTCTTCACGGCGCTGATGGCACTGATGGTCGTCCTGCTGGTGCAGCAGATCGAAGGACACGTGCTGCAGCCCTTCATCCTGGGCCGGGCTGTGCGGGTCCACCCGCTCGCGGTCGTCCTGGCCGTCGCCACCGGCGGCATCGTCGCGGGTATCGGCGGGGCCGTGGTGGCGGTCCCGCTCGTCGCCGTGGGCAACACCGTGGTCGGATACCTCCGCGCCCATCCCGCCGGGAGCGTGGCGGCCGCGACGCCCTCCCAAGCGGCCCCGGCCGGGGAGCAGGAGGCGGACACCGAGGAGGGCTCCGACCAGTGAACGCGAGACAGCTCGAACGGCGGAGTCGGGAGGGCGGGTACGCGGCGTACTCGCGGCGGCGGGCGAGGGGAGCGGCGCCGGCGGCGAGTGTCTTCGTGGGGGCGGCCTTCTACGTGAGCATCCGGCCCAGATCGTCGGTCTCGCCGAGTTCCGCGTCCGGGCGCTCCAGCGCATGCTGGGCGACGCTGGAGGGAAGGCCGCGCCAGATCGAGGTCGACAGGATGAGGATGTCGGAGCTGAGGATCGTGTCCCGGACGTCGGGCCACGCATCGCCCCGTGGGGGAGGCCGCCTCGGTGTTGCGGTTCGGTGCGGACGGTGGGCGGCATCGCCATGGTCGGCGGGCATCCTGCGGAACGTCCTCGGCGGGTTCGGCTCGCGTGGTCAGGATCGCCCTGAGCGGCTTGCCGCCGCCCTCGCCCGGTACGGCCACGTGGACCCGATGAAGGTGGCAGGGGTCGGGCCCGCTCGGGTCGGATCACCAGTAGTGGCGTCGGCCTCCGACCGCGTGTCCGACGGATCCGAGGATCCACAGGACGGCGCCGACGACGAGCAGGACGACCCCGATGGTCCAGAGGATGGAGATGCCGGTGAGGAATCCGATGATGAGCAGTATGAGTCCGACAAGAATCATGGCGTGCCTCGGTCTCTCGATGGGGGCTGGACTCGTGGCGAGGGCCACGAGCAGACGGCGGAGAGGCGAAGTCCAGAACCCTCCGCTCGTAAGCAGCGACTGCCCGTATCCCGTTGTTGTATGTGTCATGCCGACTTCGGACCCGCCACGGCCGCGTCGCGCGGGCGTCGGACCAGCGCCTCGGCCGATGCTCGACGTGTCGGGATGCCTCAGCCCTGACCGGTGACGAAGATGGTCGTGTCCGTAGCCGTCCGAACCGAGGGCGTTTCTGTGAACTGTCGCTGCGATGGAGCAGTCCTGCGGTGAAAGCTGACGAACCGACGGGGAGTGGGATGGGTCCCGTTCTGGCGTGGGTGCTGGAGCGATCACACGACGCGTCCGCCGGTGAACTGCCCGTCCTGATCGATGAGGCCGCGCGGCGCCTGGGGGCGACACGGGCGCGCGTGTACGTGGCCGACGTGCAGCAGGCGGGGCTGGTGGTGCTCCCACTCCGGGACAGCGCGGGCCCGCTGTCGGATTCCTCGGCATTGGACGAGGGCGACAGACTCGCCATCGACAACTCACTGGCCGGCCTGGCCTACCGCACGCAGCGGGTTCAGTTGGGCAGCGACGGCACCACCGCCTGGCTGCCGATGATCGACGGGATCGAGCGCGTCGGAGTCATGGAAGCGGGCCCCGGAGTGGATCCCGGCTGGCTGGACGCCTGCAAGGCTCTGGCAAGCCTGGCCACGCTGCTGGTCATCTCCAAGACCACCCACAACGACCAACTCATCGCACGAGGTCGAAGCCGCCCCATGACGCTCCAGGCCGAACTGCTATGGGCGTTCCTGCCACCGAGGACGATCGGGACCAGAGAGGCCACGTCGACCGCCGTGCTGGAGCCGGCTTACGACATCGGCGGCGACGTCTTCGACCACGGCTTCGCCAACGGGCGCCTGCACCTGGCACTCCTGGACGCCATGGGCCACGACCTCGCCGCCGGCGGCGCGAGCGCGGTCGGCCTGGCAGCCTGCCGATCCACCCGACGCTCCGGCGGCACCTTGGCGGACATCGCCAGAACCATCGACAGCACGCTGGGCCAGTGGATCCCGAACCGCCTCATGACCGGGATCATCGCCGAACTCGACACCCGGCAGGGGGAGCTCACCTGGGTCAACTGTGGTCACCCCGCACCCCTGTTGATCCGTGGAGGTCACGTGCGGACCGGTGCTCTGGAAAGACCCGCGCAGCTTCCCCTCGGCTTCGGATTCCACACCGAGGTGCCCCCGGCCCAGTACCGTACGCGGCTGGAACCGGGCGACCGTGTCCTCCTCTACAGCGACGGTGTCACCGAAGCACGTTCCACCGACAAGCAGCTGTTCGGCGAAACCCGCCTCGCCGATACGATCATCCGCTCCATGGCGGCAGGCGAGCCGGCACCCGAAGCCCTTCGCCGTCTGATCGAGAACCTCATGACGCACCAGAATCATCACCTCAACGACGACGCCACCATCCTCCTCGCGGAATGGCACCCCACACACTGAGACCGGACCGATCCGGACCGCCCGCCGGACTGTCGGCGCGTCCGGTCTCGTCGGTCACCGTCGTGAGACCCGGTGTGCCTCACATCGCACTCCGGGACACGGGTGGGATCTTGAGAGGCCGGGAGAGGACGCGTCGCCGGGTGCCGGCCGCAGGCGGTGGTGACGGAGTCCCGTGAAAGGGGAGCCGCTCATGTCGGGTCTGGATGCCTTCACGGAGGCGCTCGATCCTCCCATGTACGTGGTGACGGCTGTGGCCGCTGACGGCGAGCGCGCTGGGTGCCTCGTGGGGTTCGCTTCGCAGTGCTCGATCCACCCGGCGCGCTTCACCGTGTGGCTGTCCCGGAAGAACCACACCTATGGCGTGGCTTGCCGCTCCTCCCACCTGGCGGTGCACGTTCTGAGCCGTGCGCGGATGGAGACCGCGCGGCTGTTCGGCGAGGAGACCGGCGACGAGATCGACAAACTCGCCCGCGTGGCCTGGACGCCCGGGCATGGCGGCGTACCCGTACTCTCCGACGCCTGCGCCTGGTTCGTCGGCCGGGTGGAGACCCGGTGGGACGGTGGAGACCACGTCGGCTTCCTGCTCGCCCCGGTCGCCGAAGGCCCCGCGCCCCTGGCAGCCGACCGGACCGACCTCCTGAGCCTCAGCGACGTCAGCCACTTCTCGCCCGGTCATCCGGCCTGAGACCGGATCACTGTCTCGCGGCCGTCGGTTCGTCGTCGCTCTTCCTGATCGTGGTCCGCGGGCCGCTGCCGGAAACCAGCCGTCACTGAGGCGGCGGGACTCTCGCCGGACGGCCGGTCGAGGCTTCCGGGTCCGCCGGCAGTCTCTTGGTGTCCGCCCCGCTCCCGGCTGCCGCCGCGTGAAGCGCCCGCAGGGCGACCAGGAGTACGCCGATGTCGTCCAGGTAGACCGGGTCCGGGATCAGGTCGATCGGTGAGACCGTGTACACCACCGCCGCCCAGAACAGGGCCTTGTGCTGCAACGGGACACCGGCGTCCACCAGGAGCCTGCGAGCCTGGAAGACACGTACGAGCAGAACGGCCGCGAATCCCGCCACCACGAGCACGAGAACCACGGCCACGATGAGCCAGAGGGCGCTGTCGTCCATGCTCGTCTCCTACCCCCGTAACGTCCCCGCCGCGCCTGTCGTACGCGGAGGTTCAAGGCTACGACGCCAGGCCCGCTGTCCGGCGACATCGGCCGTTTCCGGCGGGGGTCTCCCCGCCCGCCGCACGGGCGACACCGGCGTGCGTCGGGTTTGGCCGCCCGATAAGCGGCAAGCCGAACCGACAGGCGCCCAGCAAGCAGTGACGAACAGCCAGCCAGGAGACACCATCCAGGAAGGCAGCCATGTCGACCCTGACCGCAGTTCTCATCATCGCGGCGACGGTCGCCGCGCTACTGGTGGCCGGTGTCCTGCTCCGGGCCCGAACGGGCACGGGCAGCGGCACGCGCTCCCTCAAGCGACGCTTCGGCCCCGAGTACGAACGCACCCTCGAACGGCACGGCGGCGACAGCGAGTCCGCCCACCAGGACCTGCGCGAGCGCGTCGAGCGGCACGGCGGCATCCGCCCTCTGCCGCTGGAGCCGGCGATCCGCGAGCACTACGCCGCTCAGTGGACCATGCTCCAGGAGCGCTTCGTCGACGTGCCGCGCCAAGCCGTCGCCGACGCCGACGAGCTCCTCACGCGGATCGCCGCGACCCGGGGCTTCCCGGATCCCGATCGGGGCGAGGAACAGCTCGCCGCACTGTCGGTGCACCATCCGCACCACGTGGAGGGCCTGCGCACGGTACGTCGTGCGGTGCACTCCGAGTCCGCCTCCACCGAGGAGTTGCGGGAGTCGTTGGTTCAGGCACGTGCCCTGTTCGAGGACCTGACGGCGGCCGGGGATCCGACCGGCACCGGGGCCGCCCGGACACGCTCGGAGTCCGGTCGCAACCGCGGCCATCTCCTCAAGCCGAAGGGAAGTGGCGCGTGATGGATCGCGACGACCGGGACCATCGAACGGCAGGAGGGGCCGACGGAGACGCGCGGCGTGAGTCCACGCCCGCGAGGACCCCGGGCGCGGCGGGCGGCGCCGGACGACCGGCGCCCCGCGGGAGCGGGGGAACCCCTTCCGCGGCCGTGCCCGCCCAGCGTGCCGACGGACCGGCGCACCAGGACACTCCTGCCCCGGCCGTGCCCGCCCAGCGTGCCGACGGACCGGCGCACCAGGACACTCCTGCCCCGGCCGTGCCCGCCCAGCGCACCGGCCGTCCGGCGACACCACCCACCGCACCGCCGGTCAGCGCGCCCCCGCCCGTCCCGCCTCCGCCGCCCACCCCGCCTCCGGCGATGCCGCTGTCGCAGGCGCCGCAGTCCGCCGTCCCGTCCGAAGACCCCAGCGCCACGGGCTGGAGCGGAGGGAGCCGCACAAACGCTTCCGCCGCGCCCCCCGCCGCGCCGCGCGGACGGGACACGACGGACCGGTCGGGCGACCGCCACGCCTCCGGCGACGGCCGCGGTCCGGACCACGGCGACCGTGGTGATCACGACGTCAGTGGAGTGGGCGGCTCCGCGTCCCGTACGGGACACGGGCCCGCCGCCGACGGCGAGGGAGGTCCGGCCGGACAGCTGCTCGGCGACGGCGAACGCGACCGCCTCGGACAGCGCCTGCACCACGCGCTCGCAGGGTTCGTCGACTCGCCCCACGACTCGGTCGCCGAGGCGGCCGAGGTCCTCGCCGCGGTGGAGCACGAGCTCATCGCCTCCCTGAGGGACCGCCGCACCGCGCTGCGGGCGGGCTGGCAGGAGAACGGCGATCCCGATGGGCCGGGCCCCGACACAGAGCAGCTCCGGCTCACCCTGCGGACCTACCGTGAGGTGACGGAACGGCTGCTCCGGGCGTGACCCGGGTACCACCCACGCGGCGCATGGAAGCCCCCTGGACCCCAGGGGG